>NZ_JAKUDW010000022.1:0-73933 GCF_022662595.1 Bacillus cereus group sp. BfR-BA-01524
TGGGTAATGAACTCTTGTCTTCAAACCAAAAACACCTCCATTGAATTTGCATACTTAGTATGCGAATTCAGGAGGTGTTTTTTTCATGTACCACTATTCGGGTTCACTTCAGAAATAGAGATGTTTTTTTATAGAAATTTTGTCGTTGTTTCATCATAGCGAATAGGATGGTGTGTTATGTCTTGTTTTAATAGTTGCGTGCGTAACGGTTCGTGCATGATGGAAAAATATACAGAGTTTGCTTTTCTCTCTATATCTAAAGCAGCATGGTCAAATGTTTTTGTATGAGTAAGGATTGGAAGTTCAATTTTTTTCTTGTTTTTTGAAAGGTAAGTTTGTCCTTTTTGTGACATGCCTAGCAGGCGGATATATGGTGCATGTTGTTCTATATTTGCGCTACGTATTTCCTCTTTTGTTGTGTTTGTTAAAATGTGTGTACAAGCTCTTTGTAATCTAGTCCATGTATAACGTTTTGTTTTTAATGCTTCCATGAATGAATAGAAGGAGGAACTGTTTTGTATTTTTGATAAAATACGATGCTCTAAACCTTCTTCTATTTCATATATATGTCGTAAGTCCCCTGGAGACATCGTCATGAGTTTATATTTAAAAAATGAAAAGTATTGTTCCCAATTATGTAATATCCCGTAGTTTTGTTTGTAATTTGCTAAAAGCGAAGCGGTTGCCTGTGGGAGAAAAGGTTCAATTGTTGTAAATGATCCTTCTTCGCTAAAGAGTTGTTTTCGAATGCTTGTCGCACTTGCAATATGTTGGTCATTAAATGTTTCATCATGATAATGAGAGGCGAATCTTTTTATAGTTTGAGCTTGTATAGAGCTATTTTGTGACAGAATTGCTTTAATGTATTGGAAGCCTAAAATATTATTTGGTTGTGACATATCTATGTTTTTTTCGGATGTTAAAATGTGTGCAAAAGCATCCGATGTTGCTTTTGCATAACTATTGCCAGCGTCCATGAATTGTTTTACAAGGCAGTTAAAAGTCTCTTCTTCATTTTTTTGTACGGAGATGGTATTATAAAAATTTTCGATTTGTCCATCCTCACTACCGAAACAAATTTCAGAAACATGTAGGGCATTTAAAATGGAAATGGCACCATTTGCGAAGGTTTCAGCCTTTTGTGTTGCAAAGACGTATGGAAGCTCTACAACAAGGTCTACGCCGTTTGCTAAGGCCATTTTAGTGCGATACCATTTGGAAATGAGTGCGGGCTCACCACGCTGTAAAAAAGGACCACTCATAACGGCAATTATTATATCGGATTGTGTTAACTTTTTTGTCTCTTGCACATGATAAAGATGACCGTTATGAAAAGGGTTATATTCAACAACAATACCACTAGCTTTTATGGTAATCTCTCCTTTCGATGTAGCATCTTTTTGAAAAACGTGATACTCTATATATTATTTACTATGATGACTTCATTATAGTGTAAAGAAAAAACATTGACAAATATAAAATGGCTAGCTATAATTTTGTTTGTTGCCTTGAGGTGATATGATATGAAATGGTCCATCCATCAATTGAATAAATTGAGAAATAAAGGATTGACATTGGATGAGATGGTAGATGTAAGTGAGCTAAAAGAGGTCGAGAAAGATATTCGTGAAATTAATCCTGTTCATGTAACGGGAAGAGTTGATTTTGGCTCCGGTAAGTTTACGTTTCATCTACATATAACTGGAAGCATGGTTTTACCATGTTCTCGCTCTTTAGTAGATGTGACATTACCATTTGACATTAAAACAACTGAGGTGTTCCAAACTTCACAAGAAGAATTTGAAACTGAAGCTGAAATTCATTGTTTAGAAGGAGAAGTACTTGACTTACTGCCCGTAATCAAGGAAAATATACTTTTGGAGATTCCAATGCAAATTTTCAGTGATGATGTTTCTGGTGGAGCACCGACGCAAGGTCAAGACTGGCAAGTGATTTCGGAAGAAGACAAAGAAAAGACTGTTGATCCAAGATTGGCAGGACTTGCAAAGTTTTTTGACAAATAATCGGAAGACTGGTTCAGGCCTTCATATGAAAATAACTATTTCTTTTAAGGAGGTGGGAAGAATGGCTGTACCTTTTAGAAGAACTTCTAAAACAGTAAAAAGAAAGCGTCGTACGCATTTCAAATTATCAGTACCTGGTATGGTAGAGTGCCCAAGCTGTGGTGAAGCGAAATTAGCTCACCGTGTATGTAAAGCATGCGGTACTTACAAAGGTAAAGAAGTAATCAGCAAGTAATTGCGGGAAAATAAACGCAGAAGATATCTTCTGCGTTTATTTTTTTTGTCTTAATCTTTAGTTGTTGTATTCTATCTTTTCTAGTAACTGCATATGCTTAATAAAAAATGCATAGGGAGGACTAGAGAAATGGCGACAACAAGACAAGATGCTTGGACTGATGATGAAGATTTGCTTCTGGCAGAAGTAGTACTCCGGCATATTCGAGAAGGTGGAACACAACTTTCTGCCTTTAAGGAAGTGGGGAAAAATTTATCTCGTACACCAGCAGCGTGTGGATTTAGATGGAATTCTTACGTAAGAAAGCAATATAAAGAACGTATTGAGGAAGCGAAGCAACTTCGTAAAGTAGAAAATTATGAAGTGAAAGAGACAAAGGTGTTAGAACCTACGTCAATTACGTTGAATGATGTTATTGATTTCTTGCAAAATTATAAAGATGAAAACTCTTTAACGGTGTTGCAACAACAAGTTGAATCATTACAAACAGAAAGAGAGCGTCTTCTGGAGCGATTATCAGTATATGAGGAAGAGTATAGAACATTGCTTGATTATATCGATCAAAAAAGAAGTGTAATGGTAGCGGAAAGAAACAATGCTCGCTCGACTGAGAAGTTAGAGAAGCTTAAGAAATAAAAAACAGCTGTTATACAGCTGTTTTTTTTTATTTCTTAAGCCGATTCTTCGTTTGTAACCGCATTCAAATTTGTTTCTGGATGCCAAATATAAAAATCTCCATCAGTTACTGATACGGGGCTGAAATTTAATTTATCCCAAAAACCAGCTGAATGAATACGCGCTATCGTTTTAATAGGAAATTGCAGTTGTTTCGCATGATTTACAAGCATTTGTCCGAATCCTTGTTTTTGAAAAGTTGGTAATACTTCAAGTTTATAAAGTTCTAGGTAAGGACCTGTAATTTCGAATGGTTCTCCGCCGTTTCTTTTCATATATAGACTCATACGTGCGATTAGTGATCCGCCATAATAAATACCGTAAAATGGAGATTCACTGTCGTTTTCAATAATGTTTGCTTGTAATTCTTCCAGCATAGATAGTTCCTGGGCTCCGCACCCTTTAAATTTTTTGAATTCATCTAACGTTTTATAATTGATGAGCAAGCGCTCAACTTTTGGGAATCCCATTACATCACATCCTTTTCTTATCTCGTTGAATGCAGAAAAGTAAAAATATTTATAATAATAGTATAACTCATTTTTTTATTTTTATGAAGAAGATAGTATATTTCTTTTATTATTTTTTTGAGGATTTGCTAAACTAAGAGTATAAGTGTATTAATAGGCAGTATATACATAGTGAAAAATGAGAGTGTATTTGTTTGGCAGAGGACAACGAAATTAGAGGGTGTGCTTATGTACTTTAAAAAGATATAAAAAAGGGGGGAGGCAAGGGCGCTTAATGTGAATCCCTTGTGTGAAAATGAAAATTGGAATTGTCGGACCAGGTGCTATTGGTCTATTGTATACATTTTATTTACAAAAAAGTAACCAAGATGTTACGTTGTTTACAAGAACAGCTAAGCAAGCTGAAGAGTTAAATGAAACAGGTATAACTTGTATTAGAGATGGAAGATGTGAAACGGTATATCCAGCTGTTTTACCGCTAGAAAGTATGGTAGCGCAAAATTTAGATTATATATTTATTGCTGTGAAGCAATATCATATAGATGACATACTACCGTTTTTGGAAGGTGCATCATCATTAATCTTTTTGCAAAACGGAATGTCGCACCTTCCAAAGATGCTGCAAATAGGGAGTGAAAATATAGCTGTTGGTATTGTAGAACATGGTGCGAAAAAAGAGGCAGGGCATATCGTTCATCATACTGGAGTAGGTGTAACAAAATTTGGCGTGGTTTGTGGCCAATCTATACATTTTAAAAAAATATTTCATTCTTTTCCTGTTGCTTATTTCCCAGTTCAAATAGAAACGGATTGGGAAGAGATTATGCGCGAAAAATTAGTAGTAAATGTATGTATCAATCCGTTGACAGCGCTATTGGGAGTTAAGAATGGTGAATTAATCACGAATCGCTTTTTTTATCAGATGATGGAGCAAGTGTTTCAGGAGGTCGCATTTCTTATTAGAGAAGAAAAAGCGATGGTATGGCAAATGGTACGAAATGTGTGTGAAGGAACGTCTCGTAATACATCCTCTATGTTAGCGGATGTAAGAGCGAATAGACAGACGGAAATTAATGCGATTGTTGGGTATGTATTAGAAGAGGCTAAGAAACAGCAACGACCAGTTCCGACACTTCAATTTTTGTTCGATGCAATAAAAGGGTTAGAAACAAGAGTATAAGTGTTATTCTTTGCTTTTACGTGAAACATTGACTACAATGTGGATTGGTGAGAGAACTGGATACGAAAGGAAGAATTATATGGAGATAAAAGAAATCTCTGTTCCGCAACAAGGTGTTGTAGCGGACTATATGAACGGTAAAAAAGAGATACAGTCATGTTTTGATTATATGTTAACAGAAGATGCTTTTAAACAACGTTTACATGATTTGCGTGAAAGGGAGTTTTTCCGCCAAGATTTAGTAGCGCATTTATTAGAATATAATACAAAATTACAAGCGGGAGAATCTACACTTCAAAATGCAAAAGCGCTTGGAGATGAAAATACATATGTTGTTATAGCTGGACAACAAGCGGGGTTATTAACTGGACCGCTTTATACAATTCATAAAGTTATTTCAATTTTACAGCTTGCAAAGGAAAAGGAAGAAAGTTTAGGAGTTAAAGTTGTCCCTGTCTTCTGGATTGCGGGTGAAGACCATGATATGGATGAGATTAACCATACTTTTGTAGCGAAAAATAAAAAGATGAAAAAAACTATTTTTTATGATCGTAATCCGAAAAAGGCGAGTGCTTCTGAGTCTGAACTTTCTGTTGAAGATTGTAGAAGTTGGATTGAAGAGATTTTTAAAACATACCCAGAAACAAATTTTACAAAGGATGTATTAAAATTTGTTGATGATGCTTTGAAAAAATCGAATACGTATGTAGATTTCTTTGCTCATCTTATTACGAAAATCTTTGCTAATTCTGGTTTAATCCTTGTTGATTCACATCATCCTGAATTAAGAAAGTTAGAAATTCCATTTTTTAAGCGAATTATAAGTAAGTATAAAGAGGTGCAAGAGGGGCTTCGTAATCAGCAGGAAGTAATTAAAGAACTAGGATACAAACCGATTATTGAAACGAAGTCTCATGCAGTGCATATATTCATGGAAATAGATAATGAACGAGTATTGCTTGAAGAGCATCAAGGTAAGTTTGTTGGAAAGGATGGGGCGCATTCCTTTTCATATGAAGAGTTGATTGAAGAAATGGAGAGAAATCCGGCACGTTTTAGTAATAATGTTGTAACGCGTCCTCTTATGCAAGAGTATGTATTTCCTACGCTCGCATTTATTGGAGGTCCAGGGGAATTAGCTTATTGGAGTGAATTACAACAAGTATTCCATACTGTCGGTTTTCAAATGCCACCTGTCGTTCCTCGTCTTACAATTACTTATGTGGAGAGAGATATAGCGACAGATTTATTCGATCTGCAATTGAGAGAAAGTGATCCGTTTTTAAATGATGTCGATAAACTGCGTGAAAACTGGTTGTCTAATCGAATAGAGGAACCGATTGATGATCATTTTGAAAAGGCGAAAAAAGAAATTGCTGATATTCATACATCTTTACAGCAATTTGTAAAGAAAATAGAGCCAGGGTTAGGTGCGTTTGCAGGGAAAAACGAATTGAAAATTAATGAACAAATTGAACTGCTGGAAAGAATGTTGAAAAGAAATGTTGAGAAAAAGTATGAGGTTCAACTAAATAAATTCCGCCGTATACAATTCGCACTTCGTCCATTAGGTGTGCCGCAAGAACGTGTGTGGAATGTATGTTATTATTTAAATCAGTTTGGTTTGGATTTCGTTGATCGTGTAATGGAAAACCCTTTTTCTTGGGACGGAAAACATCATGTTATAAAACTATAAAATCTTGCTCTTTGGAGCAGGATTTTATTTTTATTCCGTTGAATTTACTGTGAAGTGATTTTTTTCTGAATTATCAATCAAAAAAAGTGTTGGATATGGTAATTTTGTTGGATACTTAAATATATGACAAAATAGCACAAAATGTAAACGTATTATTCGCTTTTTCGACAGTTTTTTATTTAAATTCCCGCAAAAGATGATAAAATTTAGTATATAATAAAAGAAAATAGCGATTTGTATAGTATGTTGCCTTTGTTGGTAAGTTAAATGAGTCGTTCTTTCGTATTATTTCATTCTCTAAGCGTGAAATATGTGCTTAGAGGAAGGGATACATTCAACATAATTAATTGGAAAAAGAGTAGGTGCAACAATGTTTAAACACGTAACAGTGCTTTTAAAGGAAACAGTAGACGGCTTAGATATAAAGCCAGATGGTACATATGTAGATTGTACACTGGGGGGAGGAGGACATAGTTCTTATTTATTATCCCAATTAACTGAAGGTGGAAAATTAATAGCGTTTGATCAAGATGAGATAGCGATTCAAAACGCGAAAGAAAAGTTCTCTTCATACGGTGAACAGTTTATAACAGTAAAGAGTAACTTCCGTTATTTAGCTGAAAAACTGCAAGAAATAGGTATAACAGAAGTAGACGGTATTTTATTTGATTTAGGTGTTTCATCCCCACAATTAGATACACCAGAGCGAGGCTTTAGTTATCATCATGATGCACCGTTAGATATGCGGATGGATCAAGATGCCCCATTAACAGCATATGATGTTGTAAATAGCTGGTCATATGAACAACTTGTAAGGATTTTCTTCCAATACGGTGAAGAGAAATTTTCAAAACAAATTGCAAGAAAAATTGAAGCTTATCGTGAGAATAAAGTTATTGAAACGACAGGAGAATTAGTAGAGCTAATTAAAGAAGGTATTCCGGCTCCTGCTCGTAGAACTGGTGGGCATCCTGCTAAGCGAGTGTTTCAGGCAATTCGTATAGCTGTAAATGATGAATTAAAAGTATTTGAAGAAGCATTGGAATCTGCTATTGAGATGGTTAAACCAGGTGGAAGGGTTAGTGTTATAACATTCCATTCATTAGAAGATCGCATTTGTAAAACAACGTTTAAGCGAAATAGTACAACGCCACAATTGCCGCCAGGATTACCGATTATTCCTGATGAATTTAAACCGAAATTAAAGCTTATTACAAGAAAACCGATTTTACCTTCTGATATAGAGCTAGAAGAAAATAATCGTGCGCGTTCTGCGAAGTTGAGAATCGCTGAAAAACGATAAAAGGGAGAGAGAGGTATGACTAATTTAGCTGTAAAGTACAAACAACAAGCGCAAGAAGAGGTGCAAATTCAAACGCCCCCACAGCAGATGGCTAAGCCGAAGGTTAAAGCGAAAATTACAAGAATCGAAAAAATGTTGTATGTAGCGTTTATTGGCTTTTTATTGTATGCCTGTGTCGCGTTTATTGGAAATAAAGCAGGCCTTTATCAAGTTAATGTAGAAGCAGCGACGATAGAAGAAAAAATTGTACAGCAGCAAAAAGAAAATCAAGAATTACAAGCTGAAGTAGAGAAGTTAAGTCGCTATGAACGAATCGCTGAAGTTGCAAAAAAACACGGGCTAGAAATTAATGCGAATAATGTGAAAGGCCTCAAATAAGGCAATAGGTGTGAAGGAAAGATGAAGAAGAATATGACTAAATTTCATACCAATAAGGGAGCAGGTTATTTTATGATATTTTTCCTCCTGCTCTTTTTGCTGTTATTAGCCCGATTTTTTTACATACAATCAACAGGAACAGTGCATAATCAAGATTTAGATGCACTTGCTAAACAAAAGCATAGTAAAAAAGGAGTTCTTGAAGCGAACCGAGGCACCATTTATGATCAAAATGGTCATGTGTTAGCGCAAGACGCAAACTCTTATAAAATAGTAGCTGCGCTAAAAGGTGCTAACTCTGTTGAGAATAAAGAAGATACTGCAAAGAAAATTGCAGGAGTACTTGGAAAAGGCGAAGAGGATATTTTAGCTTCCTTGAATAAGGAAGGTAGAAGTCAAGTCGAATTTGGAACGTTAGGTAAGGATTTGACGAAAGAAAAGAAGGAACAAATAGAAGCGTTGAAGTTGCCGGGAATATCTTTTATTACAGAAAATGCAAGGGTGTATCCAAACGGTGATTTTGCATCTTACGTTATAGGTCATGCAAAACCAAATGAGAATGGGACCTCGGTAGGTCAATTTGGTATAGAGAAAAGCTTGGATAAATATTTAAGTGCTTCTAACGGAGAAGTAGCATATACAGGTGATCGTAAAGGTGTATCCCTTGATGGTGGAAAAGTTAACGTAAAGGCACCTAAAAATGGAGATAACGCGTATTTAACAATTGATCAACGTGTCCAAAGTTATTTAGAAGACGCGATGAAAGCAGCAAGTAAGCAATATGAGCCAGAAAGTTTAATAGGGATTGTTGCAGATCCGAAAACTGGAAAAATATTAGCGATGTCTACTAAACCTAGTTATGACCCTAATGATCGTCAAATTAAATATTTCTTCAATGATGCAATCGCAAATGCATTTGAACCTGGATCAACAATGAAAATTTTTACGTTAGCGGCAGCTATTAATGAAGGTGTGTACAAAGGACAAGATTATTATCAGTCTGGGACATATCAAGTCGGAAATAGGAAAATAAAAGACCATAACGGTGGTGCTGGTTGGGGTTCTATCACCTTTGATGAAGGGGTAGAGCGTTCTTCAAACGTAGCGTTTGCAATTTTAGGAGACCAAAAACTTGGTCCAGAACGTTTCCGAAAATATATTCATAGTTTTGGATTAGATGAAAAAACGAACATTGATTTATCAGGTGAAGGATCGAATACAATTTTATTCGATCAGCAAATACAACAAGTGACAACAGCTTTTGGACAAGGTTCCACTGTAACACCAATTCAGCTTGTACAAGCTGCAACGGCCATTGCAAATGATGGGAAAATGATGAAACCTTATGCAATTGATAAAATTGTAGATCCGATAACAGGGAAAGTGAAATTAGAACATAAGCCAGAAGAAGTAGGAAAACCTGTTACAAAGGAAACAGCAGCGCAAGTAAGACAGTTATTAGAACGCGTTGTTACATCTCCGAAAGGTACAGGGACAGCTTATAAAATTGATGGATATTCAGTTGGTGGTAAGACAGGAACAGCGCAAATTCCGGATGGAAAAGGCGGCTATATGACAGGAAGACAGAATTATATATTCTCATTCTTAGGTATGGCACCAATGGACGACCCACAACTTGTTGTGTATGTAGCTGTTAAACAGCCGAAATTAAAAGATGATGAGAACGGTGCACAGCCTTTAGCTGATATTTTTAAATATGTAACAAAAAATAGTTTAGAGTATTTAAAGATTAAGCCAAATGAAGTGAAAGACCCGAAAAAACATCTGAAAGAGCAACAAACTACTGTTCCAGATGTAACTGGTAAAACGATGGCTGAAGCGGGGAAAGCAATTGATAAAGCAAAACTTCGTCCAATCGTATTAGGTGAAGGGAAAGTACAGCAACAAGTACCAAAAGCGACTGAACAAACATTGAAAGGTGACCGAGTCTTCTTGGTAGGAGATAAGCCTACAATGCCAAATATACAAGGATGGGCATTACGTGATGTTATGAATTTAGCGAAGACATTACAGCTTAACTTGAAGCCTTCTGGTACTGGATACGTAACAGAACAAAGTGTGGCGGAAGGAACGTTATTACAACCTGGTATAGAATTAGGTGTCACACTCGTACCGCCACTCGAACCACAACAAGAAGCAGAAAAGCCGTAATGGTAAAAGAGAAGAAGTTCTAATTAAATAAGTACAAGCATATATTGGAACAAGCTAGGCGTAAGGGAGGCTTGTTCCGATATGCGTGTATCAAATGTAACAGTTAGAAAACGACTTATTTTTATACTTATATCAGGTATACTTATTTTCACTATTATCGATATTCGTCTTGGATATGTGCAATTTTTTCTTGGGAATATGTTAACGGATCGTGCGAAAGATTCATGGAGTCGTAATATTACTTTTGAACCCGAACGTGGGAAGATTTTAGACCGAAATGGTGTGGAACTTGCCACGAATAAAAGTGCTCCAACTGTCTTTGTTGTACCGAGGCAAATTGAAAAACCAGCAGAGACTGCAGAGAAGTTAGCTGCAGTATTAGGTGTGGAAAAAGATGAGATTTATAAAAGGATTACAAAAAAAGAATCGATTGTAAGGTTAGATAAAGGCGGAAGGAAAATATCACATGACAAAGCGAAAGAAGTACGAGGATTAAGTTTGAAGGGCGTGTATATCGCAGAAGATTCTATCCGGTACTATCCATTTGGAAACTTTTTATCACATGTATTAGGTTTTGCAGGTAGCGATAACCAAGGTCTTATGGGACTAGAAAAATATTATGATAAAGAGCTAAATGGGGACAAAGGTCATGTGCGTTTTTTTGCAGATGCGAAAGGACAAAGGATGCCTAATGTTGGGGATGATTTCAAAAAACCAGAAGCCGGTTTAAATTTAGGATTAACAATCGATGCGCGTATTACAAGGATTATGGAAAGAGAAATGAATATTGCGGAGTCAACTTATAATCCAGACGGTATGATTGCAATTGCAATGAATCCTAAAAATGGTGAAATTTTAGGTATGTCTAGTCGGCCGAGTTTTGATCCAGCGGATTTTCAAAGTGTCTCTCCAGAAGTGTATAACAGAAATCTACCTGTGTGGAGTACGTATGAGCCTGGTTCAACATTTAAGATCATTACACTAGCTGCAGCATTGAATGAAAATTTAGTAGACTTAGAGAAGGATACGTTTTATGATGATGGAGCAGCTGAAGTCGGTGGAGCTAGATTGAAATGCTGGAAAGCAGGAGGTCATGGCAGTCAAACGTTTTTAGAAGTCGTTCAAAACTCATGTAACCCGGGATTTATTGAACTTGGTGATCGCCTTGGTAAAGACCGATTATTTAAATACATTCGTAATTTCGGCTTTGGACAGAAAACAGGAATTGACTTGCAAGGTGAAGGCAGTGGGATTTTATTTAATTTAGATAAAGTTGGTCCAGTAGAGCAAGCAACAACTTCATTCGGCCAAGGGGTTTCTGTTACACCAATTCAACAAGTGGCAGCTGTAGCGGCGGCTGTAAATGGTGGAACATTGTACCAGCCGTATATAGCTAAGGAATTTATTGATCCGGAAAATAATCAAGTTGTTAGTAAAAAGACACCTGTTGAGAAAAGAAAAGTTATTTCCAAGGAAACTTCAGAAAAAGTTCGTTATGCATTAGAGAATGTTGTAGCGAAAGGTTCTGGTAAAGGAGCTTATATTGATGGATATCGTGTAGGTGGAAAAACGGGTACTGCTCAAAAGGTGAAAGATGGTAAATATTTAGAGAATAATTATATAGTATCTTTTATCGGATTTGCTCCAGCGGATGATCCAGAGATTGTTGTGTATGTTGCTGTTGATAATCCGAAAGGAGTTACACAGTTTGGTGGAGTGGTAGCAGCTCCAATTGTCGGGAATATCCTTCGAGATGCGCTTCCTGTTATGGGAGTGAAACCGAGAAAAGAACAAGTTGAGAAAGAATATAAATGGGGCGATACACCAACTGTGGAAGTTCCGAATTTAATTGGAATGAAAAAGAAAGACTTACAAACACAACTCGTCGATTTGAAGCTTGATATAAGTGGAGATGGAGAGAAAGTAATTAAGCAATCACCAGAAGCGGGAGCTAAAGTAAAAGAAGGCTCAAAAATTAGAATTTACTTCGGGAATTAAAGGTAACATAGTACGTTTTATGGTACAATTGGTGGAAGTGAGTTCTTTATAGAACAGTTACTTAATTTGAGACAATAAGTGTCTCATTCATAAATAGGCCAGTAGCACTTACCTCCTTATATAGGAGGTAATGTGTTGCTTACTGAAAAAAAGATAAATAAACAATGTAGAGAGGGTTTAGTGAAATGAAGTTGCATACACTTTTATCATGTTTGCATGATTTTCCAGTTGTTCCAAAAGAAAATCCAGAAATCACATCTATAGAAGCTGATTCACGTAAAGTGAAAGAAGGAAGCTTATTTGTATGTATGAAAGGATATACGGTTGATAGCCATGATTTTGCTAAGCAAGCAGCGGCACAAGGGGCGGCTGCTATTGTTGCGGAAAGACCAATTGATGTTGACGTTCCAGTTGTACTTGTGAAAAATACTTTTCGTTCGTTAGCGGTTTTAGCTGATTATTTTTATGGTCAACCGACACACAAGTTACATTTAATCGGAATTACAGGTACAAATGGAAAGACAACAACATCGCATATTATGGATGAGATTATGCGAGCACATGGTCATAAAACAGGGCTAATTGGAACGATTAATATGAAAATCGGTGATGAAACATTTGAGGTGAAAAATACAACACCAGATGCACTAACACTTCAACAGACGTTTTCAAAAATGGTTGAACAAGGTGTGGACAGCACGGTAATGGAAGTTTCGTCACATGCGTTAGATCTTGGGCGTGTACATGGATGTGATTACGATGTAGCGGTGTTTACGAATTTAACACAAGATCATTTAGACTATCATAAAACGATGGAAGAATATAAACATGCAAAAGGGTTACTATTTGCACAGCTTGGCAATAGTTATAATCATAATCGTGAAAAGTACGCTGTGCTGAATAGCGATGATAATGTAACAGAAGAGTATATGAGAAGTACTGCAGCAACAGTTGTAACATATGGTATTGACACAACAAGTGACATTATGGCCAAAAATATCGTTATGACGAGTGGCGGGACTACATTTACGCTTGTCACACCGTATGAAAGTGTAAATGTTACGATGAAATTAATAGGTAAATTTAATGTATATAACGTACTTGCAGCAACAGCAGCAGGACTTGTTTCGGGTGTGAAATTAGAAACAATCATTGCTGTTATAAAGGAACTAGCTGGGGTTCCAGGACGCTTTGAAGTTGTTGATGGCGGACAAAATTATACAGTTATTGTTGATTATGCACATACGCCGGATAGTTTAGAAAATGTATTAAAAACTGCAAAACAATTTGCAAAAGGTGATGTGTATTGTATCGTTGGTTGTGGCGGCGATAGGGATCGAACGAAGAGACCGATAATGGCAAGTGTTGCAACGAAATATGCAACTCATGCAATTTATACATCAGATAATCCAAGAAGTGAAGATCCAGCGGCTATTTTAGATGATATGGTACATGGTGCAAGTGGGAATAATTATGAAGTGATTATTGATAGAAAAGAAGCAATACACCATGCAATTGCTAAAGTGAAAGCAGATGATATCATTATTATTGCTGGTAAGGGTCATGAAACGTATCAAATTATTGGTAAAGAAGTTCATCATTTTGATGATCGTGAAGTTGCTAAAGAAGCAATTATAGGGCGTTTAAACAACGAAGAGTAACAACGTGAGAGGAGGACTACATGTGCTTGAGCAAGGTTTATTAGTAACGGCTGGGGTAGCATTCTTAATTTCTGTTGCCCTTTCGCCATTGTTTATTCCATTTTTAAGAAAATTAAAGTTCGGACAGAGTATTCGTGATGAGGGACCAAAGTCACATCAAAAAAAATCAGGGACACCGACAATGGGTGGTATCGTCATATACGTATCTATGATGGTAACTTCACTTATTATGGCGATTAAGTTTAATTATTTAGGTGCAGAGGTTTCGTTATTACTATTAGTGACATTTGGTTACGGGTTGATCGGATTTTTAGATGACTACATAAAGGTAGTTAAGAAGAGAAATCTTGGTTTAACATCAAAACAAAAATTAGTAGGTCAGCTTGTTATTGCTATTGCGTTCTTTTTAATTGGAAAAGGGCAAGCGTTCCACACATACATCATGATTCCGGGAACGGATGTTAAGTTTGAATTAGGTTGGGCGTATTTTGTACTTGTACTATTTATGCTTATTGGTGGATCAAATGCAGTTAACTTAACTGATGGTTTAGATGGTTTATTATCAGGAACAGCGGCTATTGCATTTGGAGCATTTAGTATTATTGCTGTGGCACAAGAGCAATTTGGAGTAGCGATATTCTGTATGGCAGTTGTAGGAGCTGTACTTGGATTTTTAGTATTCAATGCGAATCCAGCAAAAGTGTTTATGGGAGATACAGGTTCATTAGCTTTAGGTGGAGCCATTGCAGCTGTAGCGATTTTATTAAAACAAGAATTGCTACTTGTAATTATTGGCGGAGTATTCGTAATGGAAACTTTATCGGTTATTATTCAGGTCATTTCATTTAAAACAACAGGAAAACGTGTCTTTAAAATGAGTCCATTACATCATCATTATGAATTATGTGGTTGGTCAGAGTGGCGTGTTGTTGTGACGTTTTGGTCTGCAGGATTTTTATTAGCTGTGTTAGGAATTTATATCGGGGTGTGGATGTAATTGAAAACTGTAACTGAATTTCAAAATAAGAATATTCTTGTATTAGGCATTGCAAAAAGTGGTTATGCAGCAGCTACATTGTTACAAAAGTTAGGGGCAAATGTTATTGTAAATGACGGAAAACCTTTAGCAGACAATGTACTTGCTGCAGAATTACAAGCAAAAGGAATGGACGTTGTATGCGGTGGTCATCCTTTAGAATTATTAGAGAGAAATATTTCTCTTGTAGTAAAAAATCCAGGAATTCCGTATTCTAATCCAATATTAGTTGCTGCGAAAGAAAAGCAAATTCCAATTGTTACGGAAGTTGAATTAGCATATCGTATTTCAAAAGCACCATTTGTTGGGATTACGGGGTCTAACGGTAAAACGACGACGACAATGCTTACATTTGAAATGCTAAAAGAAGGACAAAAGCATCCTGTAATTGCAGGGAACATTGGAACAGTAGCGTGTGAAGTAGCACAGGATGCAAAAGAAAATGAAGTTATAGTTACAGAACTTTCATCATTCCAATTGATGGGAGTAGAATCGTTCCAACCTAAAATTGCAGCGTTCTTAAACTTATTTGAAGCCCACTTAGATTATCATGGGACGAAGAAGGAATATGGTTTAGCAAAAGCAAATATTTTTAAAAACCAAACAGAAAACGACTATAGTGTAATAAATGCGGATGATGCAGACGTGATGGCTTTATCTGCGGATACTAAAGGCCAAAAAATCCTGTTTTCGACAACGAAAGAAATTGAAGATGGCGCGTGTATAAAAGACAACGCTCTTTATTTCAAAGGTGAAAAAGTTGTTGAAGTAAGCGATATCGTTTTACCTGGTCAACATAATCTAGAAAATATTTTAGCTGCGATGAGTATTGCGAAATTATTAGGTACTTCTAATGAAGCAATTACGGTAGTGTTAAAACGTTTTACGGGTGTAAAACATCGATTAGAATATGTAACAACGATTAACAACCGTAAGTTTTATAATGATTCAAAAGCAACGAATATGTTAGCGACTGAGAAAGCATTATCTGCGTTTACACAACCGATTGTGTTACTAGCAGGTGGGCTTGATCGCGGAAATGAATTCGATGATTTAATTCCGTATTTCAAAAATGTAAAAGCGATTGTAACATTTGGACAAACAGCTCCCAAACTAGTAAGAGCGGCAGAAAAAGCGGGATTAGATATAATTGAAAGTGTCGATACTTTAGATGAAGCAGTGGTGAAAGCTTATGCTCATTCTAAAGATGGTGATGTTGTTCTTCTTTCTCCAGCGTGTGCAAGCTGGGATCAATTTAAAACATTTGAAGAAAGAGGAGACATTTTTATACAAGCTGTGCATAAACTTATATAAAGTAAATCAAAACATCAGTAGGCTAACACCTACTGATGTTTTGTTACATAGGGCAAAAGGTTCTGCCTAAAGAGGTGGTGTTTGTGGGTAATGAAGAAAACGCCTGATTTTATTCTCATCATCGTAACACTTTCTTTGTTGACAATCGGAATGATTATGGTTTATAGTGCGAGTGCTGTTTGGGCCTCTTATAAAATGGGGGACTCATTCTTTTTTGCCAAAAGACAATTATTGTTTGCGGGTCTTGGTGTAGTAGCTATGTTTTTTATTATGAAAATTGATTATTGGGTGTGGCGTACGTATTCAAAAGTAATTTTGCTAGTTTGCTTCATTCTTCTTATTCTCGTTCTTATTCCTGGAGTAGGTCTTGTCCGAGGAGGAGCACGAAGTTGGATTGGGATCGGAGCATTTTCGATTCAACCGTCAGAATTTATGAAGTTTGCGATGATTATTTTCTTGGCAAAGTTTTTAGCGGAACGGCAAAAATTGATTACATCTTTTAAACGTGGTTTATTACCGGCTCTTAGTTTTGTGTTTCTTGCTTTTGGGATGATTATGTTACAGCCAGACCTTGGGACAGGAACGGTAATGGTTGGAACATGTATAATTATGATATTTATTTCGGGAGCGAGGGTCTTTCACTTTGCAATGTTTGGTTTACTTGGTGTAGCAGGATTTGTAGCGTTAATCGCATCAGCACCGTATCGAATGAAACGCATTACATCATATTTAGATCCGTGGGCAGATCCGCTTGGAAGTGGATTTCAAATTATCCAATCACTACTCGCAATTGGACCTGGTGGATTATTTGGGCTTGGACTTGGACAAAGTAGACAAAAATTTCTTTACTTACCTGAACCACAAACTGACTTTATATTTGCGATCTTATCCGAGGAATTAGGTTTTATTGGTGGTTCATTTGTGTTATTATTATTTAGTCTATTATTATGGCGCGGGATTCGTATCGCATTAGGAGCGCCAGATTTATATGGTACGTTTTTAGCAGTAGGTATTGTGGCGATGATTGCGATTCAAGTAATGATTAATGTTGGTGTTGTAACAGGGCTGATGCCTGTTACGGGTATTACCTTGCCGTTTTTAAGTTATGGTGGATCAAGTTTGACATTAATGTTAATGGCAGTAGGTGTATTATTAAATATAAGTCGCCATTCTCGCTACTAAACCCTGTTTATAAGACAGGGTTTTTCGTATGTGTGTGTAAAAATGCAATATGTATATAGAAATAAATATAATGGAAATAAGAAAAGAGAAGCGGAGGAGTTAGTAGTGCGTGTATTAGTGAGTGGTGGGGGTACTGGTGGTCATATTTATCCAGCTCTTGCTTTAATTAGAGAAATAAAAAAGTTAAATCCAGAAGCAAGATTTTTATATATTGGTACGGAAAATGGACTAGAGAGTACGATCGTTCCAAAAGCAGGTATACCATTTCAATCTATTGTTATAAGTGGATTTAAACGAAAAATATCATTAGATAATGTGAAAACAGTAATGCGTTTTCTAAAAGGTGTACAAGATAGTAAACGATATATTCGTCGTTTTAATCCAGATATCGTAATTGGAACGGGTGGATATGTATGTGGACCAGTTGTATACGCTGCAGCCAAATTGGGTATTCCAACTATTGTACATGAACAAAATAGTGTACCAGGTGTAACGAACAAATTTTTAAGCCGTTATGTTGATAAAGTTGCTGTTTGTTTTGAAGCAGCTACAGAGCATTTTCCAGAGTCAAAAGTAGTAATGACAGGTAATCCACGAGCATCAGAGGTAATGGATCAAAGTGGAATGAAAGGGAAACGTTCAGTTGGACTTTCTCTTCCTAAAAAGTCTGTACTTATATTTGGTGGAAGTCGCGGGGCTAGACCGATTAACGATGCCTTTGTTGAAGCGATTGAACAGTTTGGGAACAAAAGCTACGAAATACTATATGTAACAGGTGAAGTGCATTATGACAAAGTGATGGAAGCCGTGAAGCAAAAAGGGAACCCGAACAATGTTATTATTAAGCCGTTCATTCATAATATGCCAGAGGTACTAACTGGTGTAGACCTTGTTGTTTCAAGGGCTGGGGCAACAACACTTGCAGAATTAACAGCGTTAGGAAAACCAAGTGTGTTAATACCGAGTCCGTACGTAACAAATAATCATCAGGAAAAGAATGCACGTTCAGTTGTTGATAAAGCAGCAGCAAAAATGTTACTTGAAAAAGATTTAACAGCTGAAACGCTTATTCGTGATATTGATGAGATTTTATTGGATGCACAAACATTACAAAATATGAAGCTAGCTGCTAAGCAACTAGGTATTCCAGATGCAGCAAATAAGCTGTATGAAGTAATGAATAAGCTTGTAAAAAAATAAAGTGAGGCTTTAATCAGTGGGGAGTGATTCTCTCTCGTTGATTATTACCTTTCACTAATCGGATGTTTACTGGCATCCCGATACCACTTAACTTCTTTGTTACCGCCGAATTTTGATTTAGGAGCTGTACTGCCCGTAAATAGAGGGATAACGTTAGGTGAACGCCCTGCATATTATTGTCATAAGGAGACTTAATATGGGGGAGATTGTCTATGGAACAATTAGTAAATGAGCTTATAGAAGCAGATGTTGGTCGTGTTTTAGTTAACGAGTCGTTAGCACGTTATACAACTATGAAGATAGGTGGACCAGCGGATATTTTAATTGTGCCAAAGCATGTAGCCGGTATTGAAAAAACATTACAGTTAGTAAAGCAATACAAAACGAAGTGGACTGTAATTGGGCGCGGTTCAAACCTTCTTGTATCTGATCAAGGCATAGAAGGTGTTGTTATTCGTTTAGGAGAAGGATTAGATCACTTAGAGGTCGAAAAACATAGGGTAAGAGTTGGTAGTGGATATCCTCTTATTAAATTGTCAACTTTACTTAGTCGTCAAGGGCTAGCTGGATTGGAGTTTGCAAGCGGTATTCCAGGAAGTGTCGGTGGTGCAGTATATATGAATGCAGGTGCACATAAATCGGATATATCGAGTGTATTATCGAAGGCTCTCATTCTGTTTGAAGACGGTACAATTGACTGGTTAACGAATAAAGAACTGGAGTTTTCTTATCGGGCATCTGTATTGCAAACGAAACGTCCTGGTATTGTTTTAGAGGCGGAGTTTCAATTAAAGGCGGGAAAACGTGAAGAAATTGTACGCAGCATGCAAAATAATAAAGATTACCGCCGTGAAACGCAACCATGGAATCACCCGTGTGCAGGAAGTGTATTTCGGAATCCAATCCCACATTTTGCAGGAGATTTAGTAGAAAAAGCAGGGCTTCGTGGTTATAGGATTGGTGGAGCTCAAATTTCTGAAATGCATGGCAATTTTATTGTTAATACCGGGGGAGCTTCAGCGCAAGATGTATTGTCTTTAATTGAATTAATAAAATATACAATTAAGGATAAATTTGATGTAGATATGCACACAGAAGTAGAAATCATTGGAAGATAACGGTTATTCGTTCCGCTCATTATCATTTATGTTATAATAAGAAGATAAGAACGGCATGAGGAACATGCCGTTCTTTATGTTACATAGGGGGATCGTACATGAATAATAGTAAAGTGATTAAACTACAAGATCGTGTACCAAAATTGAAAAATCAAAAGAAAAAAAACAAAAAAAATGTTAATCATCGATTGATTTTATACATATCAATTTTATTTTTATTAGTGCTCTTTTTAATTTATTTTCGGTCTCCGCTTAGTAATATAAAAAAGATTAGTGTGTTTGGAAATCACTATATGACGGATGAGCAAGTAATGAAGGATTCAGGCGTGACATATGATACAAGTTATTTCCGAGTGACAGCACATAAAGCTGAAGAAAACTTAACGAAGCGAAAAGAAATTAAAGCAGTAAATGTAAAAAAACGTTTTCCAAACAAGATTGATATTCATATCGAAGAATATTTAACGATTGGTTATATAAATAAAGAGGGAAAATTACAACCGTTATTAGAGAATGGAAAAACGCTTGATGTACTACCTAATGGAAAACTTCCTGTTGCAGCACCGATTTTCGAACCTTTTAAAGAAGAGAAAATGAAGGAGTTAATCGCTGAACTAGAAAAATTAACACCAGCTATTTTAAAATCTATTTCGGAGATTCGCTATTCACCAACGAATGCGAATGAAGATCATCTTACTTTATATATGAATGAAGGTTATGAAGTGAGCACTACGATTCAAAATTTCGCAAAACGTATGGAAGCCTATCCGCTTATTTTAAAAACAATTGAGCCAGGTAAGAAGGTATTAATTGACTTAGAAGTAGGTGCATATACGAAAGAATTAGGTGCGGAAGAAAAAAAAGAATAGAATGGTAGTTTTCGTTGCTTATAGCAGAAAAAACGAAACGAATGTTCTATTATATGTATACGAATTTAGAAGAATGGTTCATTTGATGAAAAATATGTAAAAATTCTTAGATTCATACTAGTATTGGTACAAGTTTCACTTTTCTATGAGTACATCTTAGTGTAGACTTATACTTGGCGGTAAACTTTACACTCGAAATAGAATTATTTCAAGATAAGCAGTTATTTATAGTTTACTGCGATATTCTTAATTGAATGCTAAATAAAAATAAGAAAAATATAGGGTTAAAAAAGGGAAACGTATAAAGACGTTGAATATTTTTCTTATAAATAGTAAAGTTGCGATTGTTGTTCCATATATTGAGTTGTATGGTATAAATAAAGAAGGAGGTGCCAAAGAATGAACAGCAATGAAATATATGTTAGTCTTGACATCGGTACATCCAATGTTAAAGTCATCATTGGTGAAATGGTTAATGACAGCTTAAACATTATTGGTGTTGGAAATGTAAAATCAAATGGTTTAAAGAAGGGATCGATAGTTGATATAGACGAGACTGTTCGATCAATTAAAAAAGCAATTGAACAAGCTGAGCGCATGGTGGGAATCCACATTGAGCAAGTTGTAGTAGGTGTCAATGCAAACCAGGTACAGCTACTTCCTTGTCACGGAGTAGTCGCTGTTTCAAATGAAGATCGTGAAATCGGGAATGAAGATGTCTTACGCGTTCTAGATGCAGCACAAGTTGTGTCAATTGCTCCAGAACGTGAGTTTATTGATGTGGTACCTCGACAGTTCATCGTAGACGGTCTTGACGAGATTAACGATCCACGCGGGATGATCGGTGTAAGATTAGAAATGGAAGGTACACTTATTACAGGCTCGAGAACTTTACTACATAACCTACTTCGTTGTGTAGAAAAAGCAGGTCTTGAAATTGTTGATATTTGTCTTCAACCTTTAGCGGCTGCAACAGTTGCTATATCTTCAGATGAAAAAAATAGAGGAGTAGCCCTTGTTGATATGGGGGGAGGATCTACAACTCTATCTATTTTTAAAGATGGAGAGTTACAAGCGACGAGCGTATTACCATTAGGTGGAGACCATATAACGAAGGATATTGCGATTGGGTTGAAAACTTCAACAGAAAATGCAGATCAAATTAAGTTGAAATATGGACATGCTTTTTATGATACAGCATCTGAAGAAGAGATGTTTACGGTTCCTATTATGGGAAGTGATCAAACAGAACAATATTCTCAGTTGGAATTATCGGATATAATAGAGGCTCGTGTAGAGGAAATTTTAATGTTTGTTCAAGATGAAGTGCGTAAGTTAGGAGTAAAGCAAGTGGCTTCTGGTTATGTACTAACTGGCGGAATTGCTTCTATGCCGGGTGTTCTTGATCTTGCATATGATATTTTACATGAAAATGTTCGTGTAGCAACTCCTGATTATATTGGTGTGCGTGAGCCCCAATATACAAGTGGAGTTGGATTAATTAAACATTCTTATCAAAAAGCTAAATTACGTGGGAAAAATGTGCAGGAAAAGCAAGAGCATTTTGAACCAGTACCAGCACCAGCACCAACGCCGGTACAACAGCAACCTGCAAAACAAAAAACTCGTAATCAAAACAATAATAATCAAAATGATGACCGCATGATGTCAAAAGTAAAACGTGTATTCCGTTATTTATGGGATTAAAATTGGACACGAAAAATGAGGTTCTAGGGGGATTTCGACATGTTAGAGTTTGATACTACTCAAGATCAATTAGCGAATATAAAAGTTATCGGTGTCGGCGGTGGCGGAAACAATGCTGTAAACCGTATGATTGAACACGGTGTACAAGGTGTAGACTTTATCGCTGTGAACACTGATGCACAAGCATTAAATCTATCAAAAGCTGAAACGAAAATGCAAATTGGTGGAAAATTAACGCGTGGACTTGGTGCAGGCGCAAACCCTGAAGTAGGGAAAAAAGCTGCAGAAGAAAGTAAAGAACAGATCCAAGAAGCACTTCGTGGTGCAGATATGGTCTTCGTAACTGCTGGTATGGGCGGTGGAACTGGAACTGGTGCAGCTCCAGTTGTTGCTCAAGTTGCAAAAGAATTAGGTGCTTTAACAGTTGGTGTTGTAACACGTCCATTTACTTTTGAAGGACGTAAGCGTGCGACGCAAGCAGCATCTGGTATTGCAGCATTTAAAGAAAATGTAGATACTCTTATTGTAATTCCAAACGATCGCTTATTAGAGATTGTTGATAAAAATACGCCAATGTTAGAAGCATTCCGTGAAGCTGATAACGTATTACGTCAAGGTGTTCAAGGTATTTCGGATTTAATTGCAACGCCAGGTTTAATTAACTTAGACTTTGCAGACGTAAAGACAATTATGTCTAATAGAGGTTCTGCTTTAATGGGTATTGGTTCTGGTAACGGGGAAAATCGTGCTGCAGAAGCAGCGAAAAAAGCGATTTCTAGTCCATTACTAGAAACATCTATTGATGGAGCTCAAGGTGTTATCATGAACATTACGGGTGGCGCTAACTTAAGCTTATATGAAGTACAAGAAGCGGCAGATATCGTAGCTTCAGCTTCAGATCCAGAAGTAAATATGATCTTCGGTTCTGTTATTAACGAAGGATTAAAAGATGATATCGTTGTAACTGTAATTGCAACTGGTTTTGATGATAGCATTGCAACTCAACCACCAAAACCAATTATTCGTCCGAATGCGAACCACACTCAACAACAGCAACAACCAGTAGCTCAACCTTCAAAACAACGTGAAGTAAAACGTGAAATGAAGCGTGAAGAGCCAGTTGTACATGAGCGTCATTCAGATTCAGATGATATCGATATTCCAGCATTTTTACGTAACCGTCGTAGACGATAAAAAAAGGAGCTTTTATGCTCCTTTTTTGTTTTTTAAATGGAAAAGACCTGCTTAGCAGGTCTTTTTTTATTTCGTATATTTCAATATATTTTGTTGGTGAAAATAAGAGTATATCATTCTATGAATTTGTACTTTTATTTTTTACCGACAGATTTTGTCTAGAAATCACAAAATAACAAAAAAACACCTCCGCAAATTGACACACTTTCCTATTGGATATGCATTATACTAGTCTCAACTTGAAAAAAGAGGTGAATTGTTTGGTTGTTTACGCCGACGTTGTTTGGTTGTTAAACGCCTGCATTGATTTTCTTTTGCTTTTATTAACAGCTACCGTGTTAAAAAAGAAGATCAAAAGATGGAGGCTTGTGTTAGGGGCATTTATAGGTTCAACTATTGTTATTTTTGCCTTTACTCCTTTTGCTTCTATGATGACACATCCAATTATGAAACTACTGTACTCGTTGCTTATTGTGTATACAGCATTTGGGTTTACAACATTTAGAAATTATGCACAAACTGTTTTTACTTTTTACTTTGTAACCTTTATGGTTGGCGGAGGATTAATTGGAACTCATTTCTTTTTGCAAACGAATGAAATGGTAAATGGATTGGTTCAATCTCAGTCAATTTCTTACGGCGATCCAATTAGTTGGTTATTTGTTATTTTTGGTTTTCCGGTAATTTATTATTTTTCTAAAAAGCGTATTGAAAGCGTAGAGGTCACGAAAATACACTATGACCAAATTGTGAAAGTAAAAATTCAATTGGCCGAAGAAGAACTAGAACTGGCAGGTCTTATTGACAGTGGGAACCAACTTTACGACCCATTAACAAAAACACCCGTTATGATTATGCATGTTTCATCATTAGAACATTGCTTACCATCTTGGTTAACAGAACAAATTTATTCCAAAACAGAAATTCCTCAAATACCAGAAAATGATTCTGGTTGGGCGACAAAATTACGTTTAATTCCTTTCCGTGCAGTAGGAGTAGAAAGTCAATTTTTGTGGGCAATTAAGCCTGACAGTGTGCAAGTTGATCATGAAGGTAGTTCTATTGTTGTAAACAAAGTATTAATTGGATTAAATACACAACAACTGTCTACTAATGGGGAGTATCAATGTATTGTGCATCCCAAAATGTTGATTTCACAAAAAATGGTGATCGCTTAATAATGAGAGGCGGGATAATATGATGAAATTAAAATTTTATTTAGTATACCTTTGGTATAAAGTATTGCTGAAATTAGGAATTAAGACCGATGAAATTTATTATATTGGTGGAAGTGAAGCGTTGCCACCACCGTTAACGAAAGAAGAAGAGGAAGTTCTTTTGAATAAATTGCCCAAAGGAGATCAGGCAGCAAGGTCATTACTTATTGAACGTAACTTAAGGCTCGTTGTATATATAGCAAGAAAGTTTGAAAATACAGGGATAAATATTGAAGATTTAATTAGTATAGGAACAATCGGCCTTATTAAAGCGGTAAATACATTTAATCCAGAAAAGAAAATAAAATTAGCAACATATGCATCGCGTTGTATAGAAAATGAAATTTTAATGCATTTACGTCGGAATAACAAAAATCGTTCGGAAGTTTCTTTTGATGAACCGCTAAACATTGATTGGGATGGGAATGAACTGTTGTTGTCTGACGTGTTAGGTACAGATGATGATATTATTACAAAAGATTTAGAAGCTACTGTAGATCGTCACCTTTTAATGAAAGCATTACACCAATTAAATGATCGTGAAAAACAAATTATGGAACTTCGGTTTGGGCTTGCTGGAGAAGAGGAAAAAACGCAAAAAGATGTGGCGGATATGCTTGGGATTTCACAGTCATACATTTCACGTTTAGAAAAAAGAATCATAAAAAGATTACGAAAAGAATTTAATAAAATGGTGTAAAGAATAAGACCAGCCGTTATCTAGGCTGGTCTTATTCTCTTTCGTTGTATGGGAAGAGATAACGAAAATGAAAAATGAAGAGAAAACCGCATGCATAAAATCCCCTTCAAAGGAAATACTTTACACTGTACAGCAACTCCCGATAGGAGGGAACACTTTGACGAGAAACAAAGTAGAAATTTGCGGTGTTGATACAGCTAAACTTCCCGTACTAAAAAATGATGAAATGCGTAAATTATTTCGTGAAATGCAAAGTGGAGAGATAAGCGCAAGAGAGAAATTAGTGAATGGAAACTTACGTCTTGTACTGAGCGTCATCCAAAGATTTAATAACAGAGGAGAATATGTTGACGATTTATTTCAAGTTGGTTGCATCGGACTTATGAAATCCATTGATAATTTTGATTTAGGCCAAAATGTAAAATTTTCAACGTATGCTGTGCCGATGATTATTGGGGAAATACGCAGATATTTGCGTGATAACAACCCGATTCGCGTATCTCGATCATTACGAGATATTGCGTATAAAGCGTTACAAGTTAGAGAGAAATTGATTGCAGAAAATTCAAAAGAACCAACAGCAATGGATATTGCAAAAGTGCTTGAAGTGACTCATGAAGAAATTGTTTTTGCATTAGACGCGATTCAAGATCCAGTTTCATTATTTGAACCGATTTATAATGATGGGGGAGATCCTATCTTTGTTATGGATCAGTTAAGTGATGAAAAACAAAAGGACGAGCAGTGGGTTGAAGAACTAGCGTTGAAAGAAGGAATGAAGCGTTTAAATGATCGAGAGAAAATGATTATTAGAAAACGTTTCTTCCAAGGAAAGACACAGATGGAAGTTGCAGAAGAAATTGGGATTTCCCAAGCGCAAGTATCACGTTTAGAGAAGTCAGCTATTAAACAAATGAATAAAACGATTCAAGGATAAGGTCTCACCAATTATGGTGAGACCTTTTTATATGTAATATGGTTTGTGCTCATAGTAGGGGATTAGTGTTCATATAATGAAACTAGCATGGTGTTTCGTATAGGTGGCTTCCTGTAAATATGAGAAACAGCTTCCAATTCGTCATATAAGGGAGAGGATAAAAATGGTGATACGAATTTCAGAGTTACAGATGAAGGATGTTATAAATATTTCAGATGGAAAAAGGATTGGGAATATTGGAGATATTGAAATTGATATGAACACAGGGAAAGTTTGTTCTGTTATTATTTCCAAACAGACACGTATGCTAGGTATTTTTGGAAAAGATGTTGAAATTGTAATTCCTTGGAAGGGAATTGTGAAAATTGGGGAGGATGTCATACTTGTAAGAGTAGATCCTGTTAATACTGTAACAGAATCAATACAAACACCGACAATTTCATAAAGAATATTACAAATTCCTCTTTTTTTTCTGTTAGGATTATGAAAAAATAAAAGTATGGTAAAATAGACAGGAAGTACCATGCTTTTTCTGTTATTTTAATTAAAAGGAGCCGCTTTATTATGAGAGAACCATTTAAATATGTGGACGGTATACTGTATTTACAAGCGTGGAAAGAACTTGGAAACATTACTGCTGGATTTACGACAAAAGATGGTGGGATAAGTACGGGCTCCTTTCATGCGATGAATTTAGGATTACATGTGAATGATATCGTGGAGAACGTTCATGAAAACAGACGCATTTTAGCAAATAAGTTACAAAAGCCATTAGAAAACTGGGTTTGCTCTGAACAAGTTCATGATCATCATGTTGAAAAAGTAGGGCAACAGGAAAAGGGAAGTGGCGTCTATTCATATGAGGACGGCATTTCAAAAACAGATGGCATTTATACGAGTAATGAAGATGTTCTGTTAACGTCTTGTTACGCGGATTGTGTTCCGCTCTATTTTTATGCACCATCACATGGTATGATAGGACTTGCGCATGCTGGATGGAAAGGCACTGTACAAGAGATTGCAAAGGAAATGATTCAAAAGTGGAATGCAGAAGGTATTTCAAGTGATGAAATTCATGTTGCAATTGGGCCGTCGATCGGATCTTGTTGTTATGTTGTGGATGATCGTGTATTAACAGCAGCACAGAAAGTAATTAACGGTGCTGTTCCTCATCAAAAAATTTCTGACGGGCAGTACGCAATTAATTTAAAAGAAATTAATCGTATATTATGCGTACAAGCAGGCATAAAAGAAGAGCATATTGTAATGTCATCTCTTTGTACAAGCTGTGAAGAGCAACTATTTTTCTCTCATCGTCGTGATCAAGGTAAGACAGGAAGAATGTTGAGTTTCATAGGTTTTAAGGAGGAAGGAAGCAAGTGACAGTACAAGAAAATTTAGTAATTGTAAACGAAGCTATTAAAGAATCTTGCGCTCGAGCTGGACGTTCGTTGCAAGATGTTAAACTTATTGCAGTTACAAAAACTGTAGGGATTGAAAAAACAAACGAAGTAATTGAAACTGGAATTATCGATTTAGGTGAAAATAGAAATGAAGGTTTCTTACAGAAATATGAGCATTTCGGTTCAAAAGTTAATTGGCACTTTATTGGCTCATTACAAACGAGAAAAGTAAAAGAAATTATTAATGAAATTGATTATTTACATTCGTTAGATCGTCTTTCCCTGGCGAAAGAAATTCAGAAACGTGCTGATAAGAAAGTGAAATGCTTTATTCAAGTGAAAACCTCATCTGAAGAATCGAAGCAAGGATTGGCAATAGAAGAGGTTGTTTCTTTTATTCAAAGTTTGCAAGAATTCGATAAAATTGAAGTGGTTGGACTAATGACGATGGCTCCATTTACAGAAGAAGAGGAAGAAATCAGACGCTGTTTTAAGGAATTACGTATGCTACAAACAGAGGTGCAGGAGCTAGAGTTATTACATGCGCCATGTAAAGAATTATCAATGGGAATGTCCAACGATTACACGATTGCAATTGAAGAAGGGGCTACATATATTCGTTTGGGAACGATTTTAGTAGGAAAAGCGTAAAAGGAAGGAGAATCTTATTATGAGTTGGTCAAAAGTAAAATACTTCTTTTTTGATACACCGGAAGAAAAAGAGGCAGCTCAATATGGTTATGAAAAGGAGCAAACAGACATGAAAAAGCAGCAAGATCCACCAGAACAACAAGATGTTACGTTTCCGAAAGCGCAACCGAAGCAAAATGTTGTGAGTATTGAAACAGCAAAACAATCTTCAAAAGTTGTTTTATTAGAACCACGCACATATTCGGAAGCACAAGGGATTGCGGACCACTTAAAAGGTAGACGAGCTGTTGTAATTAATTTGCAGAGAATGTCTACTGATCAAGCGGTACGTATCGTTGACTTTTTAAGTGGTACTGTATACGCTATAGGCGGGGACATTCAAAAAATAGGACCGAAAACATTTATGTGTACACCTGAAAATGTAGATATTGTTGGTGCAATTTCAGAGTTATTCGGTGAAGAAGAAGAAACAAATATAAAGAGGTGGTAATACGCCATGACAACAGTTTTAATGGTGTTAAGTTCTGCTATCGAGATTTACTCGTGGGCACTGATTATTTACATTCTCCTATCATGGTTTCCTGGTGCAAAGGAATCATCTTTTGGAGAGTTCTTGGCGCGAATTTGTGAACCGTATTTAGAACCATTCCGCAGATTTATTCCGCCGCTTGGTATGATTGATATTTCTCCACTCGTTGCGATTTTTGCGTTAAAACTTGCTAAAAGTGGTTTGTTCAGTTTGTTCAGCTATTTCTTATAGTAAGAGGTTAAATACATGAGCATTTACGAACATTTTAGGCCTGATGAAGAGGTCTTTGTAGATAAAGTGCTAGAGTGGAAGCGAACGGCGGAGTACCATCAAGTGAAATTAACAGACTTCCTTGATCCAAGACAGCAACAAATTGTTTCTATGGTAATTGGACAAGGAGATGTTGCTGTGCAATTTGGTGGTGCAACGCCTAATGCAGAGCGTAAAAGAGCACTCATTTATCCAGACTATCTAGAATTAAATGAAGAAGAATTTCAAGTAGAAGTATTAGAAATTGACTATCCTTCCAAGTTTTATACGCTAGAACATAGGCAAATATTAGGTACATTTATGTCACTTGGTTTAACGAGAGAAAAATGTGGTGATATTTTGCTGCAAGAAAATCGTGCCCAAATTGTAGTTGCGAAAGAAATCGTATCGTATATTGAGATGAACTTACAATCAATAGGGAAAGTAAAAGTCTCTTTAGTGTCAGTGCAAGGAGAACAAATTCTACAGATACATGAAACGTGGGGGGAGAAATCTGGAACGGTTTCTTCACTTCGTTTAGATGTTATGTTAGCTGAAATGTTACATTTATCTAGACAGAAAGTACAACCTTTCATAAAAAATGGTTTAGTAAAAGTCAATTGGAAAACAGTGGAGCAAACTTCTTATGAATGTTATCCAGGAGATGTTTTTTCTGTTAGAGGATATGGACGAAGCAAATTATTTTCTGTAGAAGGTAGAACAAAACGCGACAAATGGAGAATTTTGTATGGTATACTAAAATGATTGGTTTTTTAGAAGGAAATCCTCCTATTTTGTCGAAGAAAAGATATAATTGAAAGAGGAAATTTAGATAACTACTTGGAGGTGGCGTTGTGCCGTTAACACCATTAGATATTCATAACAAAGAATTTGGTCGCGGATTCCGTGGCTATGATGAAGATCAAGTAAATGAGTTTCTTGATCAAATTATCAAAGATTATGAATTGGTCATTCGTGAGAAAAAAGCTTTAGAAGAAAAAGTTGCGCAGTTAGAAGGGAAGTTAGATCATTTCTCTAATATTGAAGATACGTTAAACAAATCTATCGTTGTTGCACAAGAAGCAGCGGAAGAAGTAAAACGTAATGCGCAAAAAGAAGCGAAATTAATTGTGCGTGAAGCTGAAAAGAATGCAGATCGTATTATTAACGAAGCATTAGTAAAATCAAGAAAAGTTGCTTTTGATATTGAAGAGCTAAAGAAACAAGCGAAAGTATTCCGAACTCGTTTCCGTATGTTATTAGAAACACAGCTTGAAATGTTAAACAACGATGATTGGGATAAACTAATTGAGTTAGAAGACGAAGTAGATGAACTGTTGAAGAAAGAAGAAACAGTGTAAGCTTGACGTTTTTCTCATTATTACATATAATTTTAAACAACATATTTATTAAGAAAAACGAAGATAGGGATAAGTACCTTTTCAAACCTTATATAGCGAACTGAGGATGGTGTAAGCTCAGGATAAGGAGATAGTGGGAATATCACCCTGGAGTTCCGCGCTGAACAAATAGAGTAAGCGTAGGCGTGTATTCGCGTTAAGAATATAAGAGGATTCTATACATATGTATAAAATCTACTAGGGTGGTACCGCGGGAGACTTTCTCGTCCCTTTTTGGGATGAGAAAGTCTCTTTTTTATTCCGTTTTTTAAGTATTTCTTTTATACATGTAAGGAGGAAATGAGCATGGAGTACAAAAATACATTACTGATGCCGAAAACAGAGTTCCCAATGCGTGGGAATTTACCAAAACGTGAGCCTGCAATGCAAGAAAAATGGGCTGAAATGAATATTTACGAAAAAGTACAAGAACATACAAAAGGTCGTCCTTTATTTGTATTGCATGATGGACCTCCATATGCGAATGGTGACATTCATATGGGACATGCATTAAATAAAGTATTAAAAGACTTTATTGTTCGTTATAAATCAATGACTGGTTTTAGTGCGCCATATGTTCCAGGATGGGATACGCACGGTTTACCAATTGAACAAGCTTTAACAAATAAAGGTGTAAAACGTAAAGAAATGACAGTTGCTGAGTTCCGTAAGTTATGTGCAGAGTATGCATATGAACAAGTAGAACGTCAACGTGAACAATTTAAGCGTCTAGGTGTACGTGCAGATTGGGATAATCCATATATTACTTTAGAGCCAGCTTATGAAGCACAACAAATTAAAGTGTTTGGTGACATGGCGAAAAAAGGTTATATCTATAAAGGTCAAAAACCAGTTTACTGGTCTCCAACGAGTGAATCTGCTTTAGCAGAAGCTGAAATTGAATACCAAGATAAAAAATCAGCATCTATTTACGTAGCATTCCCTGTAAAAGACGGAAAGAACGTATTAGAAGGTGATGAAAAGTACATCATTTGGACAACGACACCTTGGACATTACCTGCAAACTTAGGTATTTCTGTTCACCCAGAGCTTGAATATAGCATTGTAAAAGTAAATGATGAGAAATATATTATTGCTTCTGAGCTGTTTGAGACAGTTGCAAAAACGTTAGAGTGGGAAAATGCTGAAGTTGTGAAGACAGTAAAAGGTAGCGAACTTGAGTACACAGTTGCAAAACATCCATTCTACGATCGTGATTCATTAGTTATGCTAGGAGATCATGTAACAACAGATGCAGGTACAGGTTGTGTTCATACAGCACCAGGACATGGGGAAGATGACTTCATTGTTGGTAAAAAGTATGGATTAGAAGTACTTTGCCCAGTTGATGATAAAGGTGTATTAACAAATGAAGCACCTGGATTTGAAGGCTTATTCTATGATAAAGCTAACAAGCCAATTACAGAAAAATTAGAAGAAGTAGGCGCTTTACTGAAACTAACATTCATTACGCATTCATACCCACATGATTGGAGAACGAAAAAACCAATTATTTTCCGTGCGACAGCACAGTGGTTTGCATCTATTGAAGCATTCCGTAAAGAATTAATAGAAGCTGTAGCGGAAACAAAATGGGTACCAGCATGGGGAGAAACTCGTCTTCATAATATGGTTCGTGACCGTGGTGACTGGTGTATTTCTCGTCAGCGTGCATGGGGTGTGCCAATTCCGGTATTCTATGCTGAGAATGGTGATCCAATTATTACGGATGAAACAATTAACCATGTAGCAGATTTATTCCGTGAACACGGTTCAAACGTATGGTTCGAGCGTGAAGCGAAAGATCTATTACCAGAAGGATTTACACATCTAGGTAGCCCAAATGGCGAATTCCGTAAAGAAACAGACATCATGGATGTATGGTTCGATTCAGGTTCTTCTCACCAAGCGGTATTAGAAGAGCGCGAAGATTTACAGCGTCCAGCTGATTTATATTTAGAAGGATCTGACCAGTATCGTGGTTGGTTTAACTCTTCATTATCAACAGCAGTTGCTGTAACAGGTAAAGCTCCATATAAAGGCGTATTAAGTCACGGTTTCGTACTAGATGGTGAAGGACGTAAAATGAGTAAGTCGATTGGAAACATCGTCGTACCGAAGAAAATTATGGATCAATTAGGCGGAGATATTTTACGCTTATGGGTATCTTCTGTTGACTATCAATCTGACGTACGTATTTCAGATGATATTTTAAAACAAGTAGCAGAAGTGTATCGTAAAATCCGTAACACATTCCGTTTCTTATTAGGAAACTTAGACGACTTTAAGCCAAGTGAAAATGCAGTAGCTGTAGCTGAACTTCGTGAAGTAGATCGTTACATGTTAGTGAAATTAAATGACTTAATTACAAAAGTTAAAGAAGCATATGAGACATACGACTTCGCTGCTGTGTATCATGCAATTCATAACTTCTGTACAATTGATTTAAGCTCATTCTACTTAGACTTTGCAAAAGACATTTTATACATTGAAGGTGCAAACCACGAAGATCGTCGTGCGATTCAAACTGTATTATATGATGTTCTTGTTGCGTTAACGAAACTTGTAACACCAATCTTACCGCATACAGCTGATGAAGTATGGCCATACATTCCAGGCGTAACAGAAGAAAGTGTACAATTAACTGATATGCCAGAAGCTGTACAATTAGATGACGCGGAAGCATTAAAAACAAAATGGGATGCATTTATGACATTACGTGATGACGTGTTAAAAGCACTAGAAGTAGCTCGTAATGAAAAAGTAATCGGTAAGTCATTAAATGCAAGCATTACGCTATATCCAACTGCAGAAATGAAAGCTATGTTAGAGTCTATTAGCGAAGACTTAAAGCAATTATTCATCGTTTCTGAGTATAAACTTGGTGGTATGATGGAAGAAGCGCCAGCAGATGCACCGAAGTATGATCATACAGCGGTTGTTGTTGCTCAAGCAACTGGTGAAACATGTGAACGTTGTTGGGTAGTTTCAGAAACAATTGGTAAAGATGCTGAACATGAAACATTATGTGAGCGTTGTGCAACAGTTGTTAAAGAAAACTATGTAAAATAATAAAAAAACTGACTGCTATTCATGCAGTCAGTTTTTTTATTTTGATGATATATCAAAATAACTTTCAGGCTCTTTCCTGTGAAGGAAAAATGTGTGTGAGGTAAGCAAATAAATTTCGGACACACTAACTGTACATTACAGCTAGGAGGAATGTACACGTGAATGAAATTTACATGGAAATAAAAGAAGAATTGCAATTGATGAGAAAAGAGTTGCAAGAGAGACTAGCTAAAGAAGTAATGCACAAATATGATGTCGAGTTCAGCCAAGAGCTTGGATATGAAATTAAGGAAGAGATAAAGAAAAAATTGCTATTACATGATATAAAAGAGGATTTAAAGGATGTAGAACGCGCATTATTTAAAATGGAAATAGACATGTATGGTATTTGTGAAGAGACGGGGAGATTAATTTCGACAAAGCAAATGAAGGCAATGCCGACTGCCCGTACGATTCATGAATTCTTCTATGAAAAGGTAAATGTATGAATACGCACAACGATATTATATTACCTTTTTTTAATTTATTTTATTCTTCTATAAAGGTTCATTGTGAAAAGGTAGCAGCTATGCTAAAATTTTGAGGTACACTGTCTTTGTGGGGGAAATGAAAATGATATATTATGTAATAGCGTTATTTGTCATTGCTATCGATCAAATATCGAAGTGGTTAATTGTAAAGAACATGGAATTGGGTACGAGTATTCCGATTATCGACAATGTATTATACATAACATCACATCGAAATAGAGGCGCTGCTTGGGGTATTTTAGAAAATAAAATGTGGTTCTTCTACATTATTACAGTTGTTTTTGTAGTGTTTATCGTATTTTATATGAAAAAGTATGCGAAAACAGACAAGCTTCTAGGTATTTCGTTAGGCCTAATTTTGGGCGGGGCAATTGGTAACTTTATTGATCGTGTATTTAGACAAGAAGTAGTGGATTTCATTCACGTGTATATTTTCTCGTACAACTATCCAGTATTCAATATAGCTGATTCAGCATTATGTATTGGTGTTGTATTAATTATTATTCAAACATTATTAGAAGGCAAGAAAGCGAAGGAGTAATTGAATGAGTGAAGTAGTACAAGTAACAGTTGCAGAAGAGCAAAAAAATGAGCGAATTGATAAATTCGTTGCAGGAATAAATAACGAATGGTCACGTTCACAAGTACAGCAATGGATTAAAGATGATGTTGTGACGGTAAACGGGAAAGCAGTAAAAGTGAATTATAAAGTAAAAGAAGAAGATGAAATTACAGTAACGATTCCTGAGCCGGAAGAGTTAGATATTCAACCAGAGGATTTAAATTTAGAAATTTATTATGAAGATGCAGATGTGCTTGTTGTAAATAAACCACGCGGTATGGTTGTACATCCAGCACCAGGGCATACAAGTGGTACACTTGTAAACGGCCTTATGCACCATTGTACAGATCTATCAGGTATTAACGGTGTAATGCGTCCGGGTATCGTGCATCGTATTGATAAAGATACATCTGGATTATTAATGGTTGCTAAGAATGATATGGCACATGAATCGCTTGTAAATCAGCTTGTAGCCAAAACAGTAACGAGACGTTACAAAGCGATTGTACACGGTGTGATTCCGCATGATAAGGGAACGATAGATGCTCCGATTGCTCGTGATAAGAAAGAGCGTCAAAGTATGACAGTTGATGAAAATGGTAAAAACGCTGTTACGCACTTCCAAGTGTTAGATCGTTTTAAAGACTTTACACTTGTAGAATGTCGCTTAGAAACGGGACGTACGCACCAAATTCGTGTTCATATGAAATATATTGGCTATCCACTTGCGGGAGATCCGAAGTATGGTCCGAAGAAAACGTTAGATATGAATGGGCAAGCACTTCATGCGGGTATTTTAGGCTTTGATCATCCTCGTACTGGTGAATATATTCAGTTTGAGGCACCGATTCCAGAAGTATTTGAAGAAGCATTAAATATTTTACGGAAATAGTATTGACAAATCATAAGAAAACTGAGATACTGACAACAGTTAAATAATGATCCTTTAACACAGCCCCGTGAGGTTGAGAAGGTAACGGTTTGAAATACTTAGGGTATGCTGTACCCTTTTTTCAAAAGTCCTCTCGCACACGCTGAGAGGACTTTTTTTATACCATTACTCTCACGCAAGAAAAAAAAGCTTGGAGGTGTAGAGCATGCAAGAGAAAGCTGTCGTTTTAGATGACCAAATGATTCGCCGTGCTTTAACACGAATTAGTCATGAAATCGTGGAACGAAATAAAGGTGTCGATAATTGTGTTCTTGTCGGAATTAAAACTCGTGGAATTTTTATTGCACAACGTTTGGCAGAACGAATTGGTCAAATTGAAGGAAAAGAAATGGAAGTTGGAGAGTTAGACATTACGTTATATCGTGATGATTTAACACTACAATCGAAAAATAAAGAACCACTTGTAAAAGGTTCTGATATCCCTGTAGATATTACGAAGAAAAAAGTTATCCTTGTGGATGACGTATTATATACAGGAAGAACAGTTCGAGCAGCAATGGATGCTCTTATGGATTTAGGTAGACCATCTCAAATCCAACTAGCGGTTCTTGTTGATAGAGGTCATCGTGAACTACCAATTCGCGCTGATTATGTAGGAAAAAACATTCCAACATCAAGTGAAGAGCGTATCGAAGTTGATTTGCAAGAGACAGATCAACAAGATCGAGTAAGCATATACGATAAGTAAAGCCCTTTTAAATGTAGTCCTGTGAGGCTGCCAAAGGGTCTTGGCTTTCATATGTCAAATTTGGCATACGAAAGTGTAGGACTCTTTGTGCACAGGCACAAAGAGTTTTTTTATTGCAAAGATTTAAACTGAAGGAGGATGTAACAATGGAACAAAAGCCAGTGTTAGACGTTAATGAAGTACCGAAACCGGGAAAATGGTTATTTTTAAGTATACAACATTTGTTCGCGATGTTTGGATCAACAGTGCTTGTTCCGTTTTTAACAGGATTGAATCCATCAGTAGCATTAATATCAAGTGGATTAGGAACGCTAGCGTTTCTTCTTATAACGAAAGGTCAAGTACCTGCCTATCTAGGATCATCATTCGCCTTTATCGCACCGATTATAACAGCGAAAACGGCAGGTGGACCGGGAGCAGCAATGCTTGGCGGTTTGCTAGCAGGGCTTGTGTACATCTTAATCTCACTCGGAATTAAGAAATCAGGATCAGAGTGGATTATGAAATTACTACCACCAATCGTAGTTGGTCCAGTAGTAATGGTAATCGGTCTAGCTTTAGCACATACAGCAGTTAACATGGCGATGAACGGTGCGGATGGCAAATATAGCTTTACACACTTTTCAGTAGCGTTAGTAACATTAGCAATTACAATTATCTGCTCGATATTCGGAAGAGGATTTTTCAGTATCATACCAGTATTACTTGGCATTATCGGCGGATATATCTTCGCTTACTTCCAAGGGCTAGTCGACTTAAAGCAGGTAGCTGAGGCGAAATGGTTTGTTGTACCAGATTTCACAGTACCATTTGTAACATACACACCAGAGTTTTCATGGAAGATTGTACTCTTGATGGTACCAGTTGCACTAGTAACAATATCAGAACATATCGGACATCAAATTGTACTAGGAAATGTTATTAAAAGAGATTTAATTGAAAAACCAGGTTTACACCGTTCAATCTTCGGTGATGGAGTAGCAACATTAATCGCATCACTTATCGGTGGACCACCGAATACAACGTATGGTGAAAACATCGGTGTGCTAGCAATTACGAGAGCATACAGTGTATACTTATTCATCGGTTCAGCAGTGTTCGCAATCATGTTCGGATTTATCGGTAAGATTTCTGCACTGATACATTCGATCCCAACACCAGTTATGGGTGGTGTATCAATCTTACTATTCGGTGTAATTGCATCAAGCGGATTACGCATGATGGTAGATGATAAAACAGATTTAAGTGACAAACGAAACTTAATGATTGCATCAGTAATACTAGTAATCGGTATTGGTGGAGCGGTACTTCACGTAGGAGAATCGTTCCAAGTAGAAGGAATGGCACTAGCAGCAATTGTAGGTGTACTGTTAAATCTACTACTACCGGAAACGAAACAAATAAAACAACCTAAGCAGATTGCTTCATAATAATAACCTTTTAATTCAGTCCTGTGAGACAGAAAAGGGTGGCTTCTTCCTTGCACCCTAGTCTTACATGACTTGGGTATTTTTATACAAAGGTTGTTATAAATATACAAAAGTGGTAACATAAAAATCAGAAAGATGAGGGATGACGATGAGCCATTTGTTAACGATGAGTGAATTATCGGAAGTAGAAATTTCAGAAATCCTAAAAGACGCAGAAGATTTTGCGAATGGAAAAGAGAGCAAAACGACAGAGCAAACTTTTGTTGCAAACTTGTTCTTTGAGAATAGTACGAGAACGAGATTTAGCTTTGAAGTTGCTGAGAAGAGATTAGGACTAGATGTTTTAAACTTTTCAGCTGATGCATCTAGCGTACAAAAAGGAGAAACTTTATACGACACGATAAGAACACTGGAATCAATCGGAACAAAAGCAGTGGTCATCCGCCATGAGCAAGATCGCTACTTCGATGAACTAAAAGATCAGGTGAATATCCCGATCTTAAATGCTGGAGATGGATGTGGAAACCACCCAACGCAGTGCCTACTCGACCTTCTTACAATTAAACAAGAGTTTGGAAGATTTGAAGGTTTGAAGATTGCAATAGTAGGAGATGTTCGTCATAGCCGAGTAGCACGTTCTAATGCAGAAGCATTAACGAAGCTTGGTGCAACAATTTACTTTGCAAGTCCAGAAGAGTGGAAAGATGAAGACAACACATTTGGAACATACAAACCATTAGATGAACTTGTTCCAGAAGTGGATGTAATGATGTTACTGCGTGTACAACATGAACGTCATGATCATTATGAAACAGACATTATGAAAGAGTATCATGAGAAACATGGATTAACAGTGGAAAGAGAAAAACGTATGAAAGAAGGAAGCATTATTATGCATCCAGCTCCAGTAAACCGTGATGTTGAAATTGCAAGTGAACTTGTTGAGTGTGAGCGTTCACGCATATTTAAACAAATGGAAAATGGAGTTTACGTAAGAATGGCTGTACTAAAACGCGCCTTACCAAATGTATTAGGAGGAATGAAACATGAATTATTTGTTTAAAAATGGTCGTTATATGAATGAAGAAGGAAAAATCGTAGCAACAGATCTTCTCGTACAAGACGGTAAAATCGCTAAGGTAGCAGAAAATATTACGGCAGATAATGCTGAAGTAATCGATGTGAACGGAAAGTTAATCGCACCTGGATTAGTAGATGTACACGTACATCTTCGTGAGCCAGGTGGTGAACATAAAGAAACAATTGAAACAGGTACACTAGCAGCGGCAAAAGGTGGATTCACTACAATTTGCGCAATGCCAAATACACGCCCAGTACCAGATTGCAGGGAACATATGGAAGACTTGCAAAAACGTATTAAAGAAAAAGCTCATGTTAACGTACTACCATACGGAGCAATTACAGTACGTCAAGCTGGTTCTGAAATGACAGATTTCGAAACATTAAAAGAACTTGGAGCATTTGCTTTCACAGATGACGGCGTAGGCGTACAAGATGCGAGCATGATGTTAGCGGCTATGAAACGTGCAGCAAAATTAAATATGGCAGTAGTTGCGCACTGTGAAGAGAATACGCTTATTAATAAAGGTTGTGTACATGAAGGGAAGTTTTCTGAGAAACACGGATTAAACGGTATCCCATCAGTATGTGAATCTGTACATATTGCAAGGGATATATTGCTTGCTGAAGCAGCAGATTGTCACTATCACGTATGTCACGTAAGTACGAAAGGTTCTGTACGTGTAATCCGTGATGCGAAACGCGCTGGAATTAAAGTAACAGCAGAAGTAACACCGCATCACTTAGTATTATGTGAAGATGATATCCCATCAGCTGATCCTAATTTTAAAATGAACCCACCGCTTCGTGGAAAAGAAGACCATGCAGCATTAATTGAAGGTTTATTAGATGGAACGATCGATATGATTGCAACTGACCATGCACCGCATACAGCGGAAGAGAAAGCACAAGGAATTGAAAGAGCACCATTCGGAATTACTGGTTTTGAAACAGCATTCCCGCTTCTATACACAAACCTTGTGAAAAAGGGAGTTATTACGCTAGAACAGTTAATTCAATTCTTAACAGAAAAGCCAGCTGATACATTCGGCTTAGAAGCAGGTCGCCTAAAAGAAGGTAGAGCAGCTGATATTACAATCATTGATTTAGAACAAGAAGAAGAGATTGATCCAACAACATTCTTATCAAAAGGAAAAAATACACCATTCGCAGGTTGGAAATGCCAAGGATGGCCGGTAATGACAATCGTTGGTGGTAAGATCGCATGGCAAAAGGAGAGTGCATTAGTATGAAAAGACAACTTATCTTAGAAGATGGAACAGTATTAATTGGAACAGGTTTCGGAGGCGAAATCGAAAAGTCAGGTGAGGTTGTATTTACAACAGGAATGACTGGATATCAAGAAACATTATCTGATCCATCATATTGCGGTCAAATCGTAACATTCACGTACCCATTAATCGGAAACTATGGCATTAACCGTGACGATTTTGAATCGATTCACCCATCTGTAAATGGTTTAATCGTAAACGAAATTTGTGATCACCCATCAAATTTCCGTAATGAAATTTCGTTAAATGATTACTTAAAAGAAAGAAACATCCCAGGATTAGCAGGAATTGATACGAGAAAATTAACGAGAAAAATTCGTCAATACGGTACATTACGCGGACGCCTTTGTAACATGGATGCAGATGTAGAGTACATTGTGAGCCAATTAAAAGCGACAGTATTTACAGATCATGTAAAACGCGTATCAACGAAAGATCCATACCCAAGCCCAGGTCGTGGCCACCGAGTTGTACTAGTAGACTTCGGTATGAAACATGGTATTTTACGAGAATTAAATAAGCGTGACTGTGATGTAATTGTAGTTCCTTACAACACAACAGCAGAAGAGATTTTACGCCTTAGTCCAGATGGAATTATGTTAAGTAATGGACCTGGAGACCCGAAAGATGTACCAGAAGCAATTGAAATGTTAAAAGACATTATCGGTAAAGTTCCTTTATTCGGAATTTGCCTAGGACATCAGTTATTCGCTCTAGCATCAGGTGCAAATACAAGTAAGTTGAAATTTGGTCACCGTGGTTTAAATCATCCAGTAAAAAATCTTGCAACTGGAAAAGTAGCAATTACATCTCAAAACCATGGTTACGCAGTAGAAGAAGAATCAGTTGAAAATACAGACCTTGAAATTACACATGTTGCTTTAAACGATGGAACAGTAGAAGGTCTTTGTCATACGAAGTTCCCAGCATTTACAGTACAATACCATCCAGAAGCTTCTGCAGGACCAGAAGATGCAAATGATTTATTCGAAGATTTCTTAGCAATGATCGAAAACTTCAAGAAAGAAGGGGAAGAGTTATGCCAAAACGCCTAGACATTAACACAATTTTAGTAATCGGATCAGGACCAATTGTAATTGGGCAAGCAGCAGAGTTTGATTACTCTGGTACACAAGCTTGTCAATCTCTTAGAGAAGAAGGTTACAAAGTAATCCTTGTTAACTCTAACCCAGCAACAATTATGACAGATACTGCAACAGCAGATAAAGTATATATCGAGCCATTAACATTAGAATTCGTAAGCCGCATTATTCGTAAAGAACGTCCAGATGCAATCTTACCAACATTAGGTGGTCAAACAGGCTTAAATATGGCTGTTGAACTTGCGAAATCAGGCATACTTGAAGAGTGTGGAGTTGAAATTTTAGGAACAAAATTATCAGCAATCGAGCAAGCGGAGGATCGTGATTTATTCCGTACATTAATGCAGGATTTAAATGAACCAATTCCATCTAGCACGATTATTCATACGCTGGAAGAAGCACATGAATTTGTAAAAGAAATTGGTTATCCAGTTATTGTTCGCCCAGCATTTACAATGGGAGGAACAGGTGGTGGAATCTGTAGTAATGAAGAAGAACTAATTGAAATCGTATCAGGCGGATTGAAACATAGTCCAGTAACACAATGTTTATTAGAAAAGAGCATTGCCGGTTGTAAGGAAATTGAATATGAAGTAATGCGTGATTCGAATGATAACGCGATTGTAGTATGTAATATGGAAAATATCGATCCAGTTGGGGTTCACACAGGTGATTCAATCGTTGTAGCACCGAGCCAAACATTAAGTGACCGTGAATACCAAATGTTACGTAACACTTCATTACGAATTATTCGTGCACTAGGAATTGAAGGTGGATGTAACGTTCAGCTTGCACTAGATCCACATAGCTTCCAATACTATGTAATCGAAGTGAACCCACGTGTAAGTCGTTCATCTGCACTAGCATCTAAAGCAACTGGCTATCCAATTGCAAAATTAGCAGCGAAAATTGCAGTTGGCTTAACATTAGATGAAATTATCAACCCAGTAACGCAAAAAACATACGCTTGCTTCGAGCCAGCATTAGACTATGTCGTTTCAAAAATTCCACGTTGGCCATTTGATAAGTTTGAATCAGCGAACAGAACGCTTGGAACACAGATGAAGGCAACTGGTGAGGTTATGTCAATCGGACGTAACTTAGAACAATCGTTATTAAAGGCAGTTCGTTCTTTAGAACTTGGTGTTTATCACTTAGAATTAGACCATTTAAAAGAACTTGATAAAGAAACAATGAAAAAACGCATCATTAAAGCAGATGACGAGCGACTGTTTATTGTAGCAGAAGCAATTCGTCAAGGTGTAACGAAAGAAGAAATTAACGAATGGTGTGAAATGGACTTCTTCTTCTTACAAAAAGTTGAAAACATCGTAAACATGGAACGCGAAGTAAAAGCGAATGTAGGAAATATGGAAGTACTACAAGCTGCGAAAGAAATGGGCTTCAGTGATCACTACATTGCAGCTGCTTGGAACAAAACAGAGCGTGAAATTTACGATATGCGTAAAGAAAACAATATGACTCCTGTTTATAAAATGGTAGATACTTGTGCGGCAGAGTTTGAATCTGCAACACCTTACTACTACAGCACATATGGTGACGAGAATGAATCGGTTATAACAGATCGTAAGAGTGTGGTTGTACTAGGGTCTGGACCAATCCGTATCGGTCAAGGTGTTGAGTTTGACTATGCAACAGTTCACTCTGTATGGGCGATTAAAGAAGCTGGATATGAGGCAATCATTGTTAATAACAATCCAGAAACAGTTTCAACAGACTTCAGTATTTCTGACAAATTATACTTTGAACCATTAACAATCGAAGATGTAATGCACATCATTGATTTAGAAAAGCCAGAAGGTGTTATCGTTCAGTTCGGTGGACAAACGGCAATTAACTTAGCGGCGAAATTAGAAGAACACGGTGTGAAAATTCTAGGAACATCACTTGAAGATTTAGACCGTGCAGAAGATCGAGATAAATTCGAAGCTGCATTAACACAATTAGGTATCCCGCAACCAGTTGGTAAAACAGCAACAACTGTAGAACAAGCGGTAGCAATTGCTGAAGAAATTGGTTACCCAGTATTAGTAAGACCATCTTACGTACTAGGTGGACGTGCGATGGAAATCGTATATCGTCAAGAAGAACTACTGCACTACATGAAAAATGCAGTTAAAGTTCATGCAGAGCATCCTGTATTAATCGACCGTTACATGGTAGGTAAAGAAATTGAAGTAGATGCAATTTCAGACGGTGAGAATGTATTCATTCCAGGTATTATGGAACATATTGAACGCGCTGGAGTTCACTCTGGTGACTCAATTGGAGTATACCCACCACAAAGCTTATCTGAAAAACTAAAAGAACAAATCATTGAACATACAATTGCACTTGGAAAAGGTTTAAACATTGTTGGATTACTAAATATCCAGTTTGTAGTATTCAAAGATCAAGTGTACGTAATTGAAGTAAACCCACGTGCGAGTCGTACAGTACCGTTCTTAAGTAAAATTACGGGCGTACCGATGGCGAATGTTGCAACGAAAGTTATTTTAGGTCAAGACCTAGTAGAGCAAGGATACGGAACTGGCTATCACCCAGAAGAGAAAGAAGTATATGTAAAAGCACCGGTATTCTCGTTCGCGAAACTACGCTCAGTTGATACAACATTAGGACCTGAAATGAAGTCAACAGGGGAAGTAATGGGTAAAGACTTAACGCTTGAAAAAGCATTATATAAAGGATTAGTTGCTTCTGGAATTAACATCCCAACGCACGGATCAGTAATCATTACTGTAGCGGATAAAGATAAAGAAGAGGCAATGGAAATTGCAAAACGTTTCCACGAAATTGGTTATAACTTATTAGCAACAGCTGGAACAGCACAATCGTTAGCAGAGCAAAATATTCCAGTGCAAGTGGTAAACAAAATTGATTCTGAAGACTATAACTTACTTGATATTATCCGTCAAGGAAAAGCACAGTTTGTAATCAATACATTAACAAAAGGCAAACAACCAGCGCGTGATGGTTTCCGCATTCGCCGTGAATCAGTAGAAAATGGTGTGGCTTGCTTAACATCACTTGATACAACGAGAGCAATCTTACGAGTATTAGAATCTATGACATTCTCAGCTCATTCAATGAAAGAAATTACGCAAACAAAGCGTCACGAGGTGGTACATGCATGATGCAAAAGCAAAATATGATCGTCGTTAACCAAAAAGAAATCGCAAAAAACATTTACGAATTAGTGCTTCAAGGAACGTTAGTACAGCAAATGAACGAACCAGGGCAGTTTGTACACATTAAGGTAGCAGAGGGCATTGCGCCCCTTCTGCGCCGCCCAATTAGTATTTGTAATGTAGATCAAGAGAAGAACGAATTTACAATGCTATATCGTGCCGAAGGACAAGGGACAAAAATATTAGCAACTAGAAAACAAGGTGAAATGGTAGATGTACTAGGACCATTAGGACACGGTTTTCCTGTAGAAGAAGCAGAAGCTGGTCAAACAGCTTTATTAGTAGGCGGGGGAATAGGTGTACCACCACTTTATGAACTATCACAGCGCCTCGTTGCAAAAGGTGTACGTGTAATTCACATCTTAGGTTTTCAAACGAAAGATGTAGTTTTCTATGAAGAAAAATTTGCAGAACTTGGTGATACGTACGTTGCGACAGTAGACGGTACACACGGTACAAAAGGATTTGTCACAGATGTAATTGATAATTACGGAATTGACTTTGACATTCTTTATTCATGTGGTCCGTTAGCGATGCTTCGTGCATTAGAAGGACGTTACAAAGAGAAAAAAGCCTATATTTCATTAGAAGAGCGTATGGGCTGCGGTATTGGAGCTTGTTTCGCATGTGTATGCCATTTACAAGAAGATCCAAGTGGACATTCTTACAAGAAGGTGTGTAGCGACGGACCAGTATTTCCAATCGGGGAGGTTGTACTATGAACAGATTGCAAGTTGAATTACCAGGATTATCATTAAAAAATCCAATTATACCGGCATCTGGATGCTTTGGATTTGGTCGTGAATATGCACAGTTTTACGATTTAAGTGTACTAGGATCAATCATGATTAAAGCGACGACAGAACAACCACGTTATGGAAATCCAACGCCTCGTGTTGCTGAAACACCAGGCGGCATGTTAAATGCAATCGGACTTCAAAACCCAGGGTTAGAAAAAGTAATGAATTCTGAATTACCATGGTTAGAACAATTTGACCTTCCAATCATTGCGAACGTTGCAGGCTCACAAGCTGAGGATTACGTAGCGGTTGCGAAGGAAATTTCTAAAGCGCCTAATGTCCATGCACTAGAATTAAATATTTCTTGTCCGAACGTAAAAACAGGTGGTATCGCCTTTGGTACAAATCCTGAAATTGCTGCTGATTTAACGAAGCGAGTAAAAGAGGTTTCTGAAGTACCTGTATACGTGAAGTTGTCACCGAACGTGGCAAACATAGTGGAAATTGCAAAAGCGATTGAAAATGCAGGTGCAGATGGTTTAACGATGATTAATACATTGCTTGGTATGCGTCTAGATTTAAAAACAGCTAAACCAATTTTAGCAAACCGTACAGGTGGATTATCAGGTCCTGCGATTAAGCCAGTAGCAATTCGTATGGTACATGAAGTAAGCCAAGCGGTTAACATTCCAATTATCGGAATGGGTGGTATTGAAACAGCGGAAGATGTAATTGAATTCTTCTACGCTGGCGCAAGCGCAGTTGCAGTAGGTACAGCGAACTTTATCGATCCGTTCGTATGTCCGACAATTATTGAAGAGTTACCAGCATTACTAGATGAATTAGGATTTGATCACATTTCGGAATGTCAAGGAAGGAGCTGGAAGCAAACATGTCACAGTCGTTAATCGTTGCACTAGATTTTCCAGGGAAACAAGATGTAGAACAATTCTTGCGCCACTTTGAAGGGGAAGAGTTATTTGTCAAAGTTGGTATGGAGTTATTTTACAAAGAAGGCCCTGCAATTATTACGTACTTAAAAGAAAAAGGACATAAGATTTTTCTAGATTTAAAACTTCATGATATTCCGAATACAGTAAAAAGCGCTATGCGTAGCCTAGCTAGTCTAGATGTTGATATGGTAAATGTTCATGCTGCTGGGGGAAGCAGCATGATGAAAGCTGCGATTGAGGGATTAGAGGAAGGTAAGCAAGAAGGAAAAGAGAGACCGATTTGTATTGCAGTTACACAACTAACAAGCACTTCGGAAGCTATGATGAAAAAAGAGATCGGCATTGAGAAGACGTTAGAAGAAGCGGTTGCTCATTATGCAAAACTAACGAAAGAAAGTGGACTTGATGGCGTTGTTTGCTCAACGCTTGAAGTTCCAAAATTACGTGAAGTATGCGGAAATGAATTTGTAACAGTAACACCGGGGATTCGTCTTGCAAGCGATGATGTAAATGACCAGGTGCGCGTAGCAACACCGAAACGTGCGAGGGAACTTGGCTCAAGCTACATCGTAGTTGGACGTAGTATTACAAAAGCAGAAAATCCGCTTGAAGCGTATAAAACAGTAAAACAACAGTGGGAAGGTGTAACAGTATGAAAAAAGAAATCGCATCGCATTTATTAGAAATTGGAGCAGTATTTTTACAACCGAATGATCCATTCACATGGTCTTCAGGTATGAAATCACCAATTTATTGTGATAACCGTTTAACTTTATCTTATCCAAAAGTACGTCAAGCGATTGCAGCTGGATTAGAAGAGTTAATTAAAGAGCACTTCCCAACTGTAGAAGTTATTGCAGGAACAGCAACTGCTGGTATTGCGCACGCTGCATGGGTAAGCGATCGTATGGATTTACCAATGTGCTACGTACGTAGTAAGGCAAAAGGCCACGGTAAAGGGAATCAAATTGAAGGAAAAGCTGAAAAAGGTCAAAAAGTTGTAGTAGTAGAAGACTTAATTTCAACTGGCGGAAGTGCAATTACATGTGTAGAAGCACTTCGCGAAGCTGGCTGTGAAGTATTAGGAATCGTATCAATCTTCACATACGAGCTAGAAGCAGGAAAAGAAAAGCTAGAAGCAGCTAACGTAGCATCATATTCTTTAAGTGATTACAGTGCATTAACTGAAGTTGCAGCAGAAAAAGGTATGATCGGACAAGCTGAAACGAAAAAATTACAAGAGTGGCGTAAAAATCCAGCTAACGAAGCTTGGATCACAGCGTAACATGAAAAAAACGACCGCGGGGGAACGCGGTCGTTTTTTTATATTATTTTTAAAATTTTATGTGAAGTCCCATCAATATCAAAGAAAATCATATTAAAATCTCCTTATTAATAACTACTTATTGCTTTCTACAACTTCATATCCTCTTACAAACAATAAAGTCATATAAGAAACAATAAATGAGAAGATGCTATACATGCCAACCCAAAAGAAAAATTTTGGAGTAAAGGCGATAACACCTATTATTAAAAAACTAGCAAACGTTACAATCGGCATTACGTAATACGTTTTCGTTTTGCGTGTTCCAATAACAGATACGATAAAGATAAATAATGGACAAATTAATAAGACGAAAATCAATTCATTCATAGGTATGTCCCCTTTTCTAATTGCGGTAATCTGTGTCTCGTAAACGTTTTGAAATAATTACTCTCCTAATATAATTTCGCTAAGTAATAACGAATCCCTCTTGAAAACTGATAATTCATGATGAATTTTACAAGCAAAAAACGTAAGCAAGAGAACACTTGCTTACGTTATAGGATAAACATCGCAACGATCGTGGTGACAATTAAACCGATAACAACCGGTAAAAAGTTTCGGCGTGCAAGTTCAAATGGATCGACTTTACAAATCGCAGCAGCAGGAATAAGTGCCCAAGGAATTAACGTCCCGCCCCCGGTCCATATAGCTGCAATTTGCCCGAGTGCTGTTAATGTAGCTGTTCCGTGACCAAGTGCTGTTCCAAAAAGATTGGCAATGGAACCAGCAAGTGATATACCTGAAAAACCTGATCCATCTAAGCCGGTAATGACACCAACGATGGTTAATGTCCCTGCCGATACATATTGATTTAAAGGAACAGTTTGAGATAAGGCGATTCCTAAGTCGTTAATGATTCCGTGTGAACCTTTCGGTAAATAGTCCCCGATAATTTTCGCAAAGCCGCTATCTCCTAAATAAAAAAGTGCAGCAATTGGAATAACTGGTCCGAAAATTTTAAAGCCAAATTGGAGCCCTTCTATGAAATAATCGGTCGTTTTATTCAGTCCATTACCTTTGTAGGCGATGAGAGAAATGATGATAATCATAATAACAGTTGTTCCGCCGATAAGTGCAGTTGCGTCGCTTCCTTGTAGTTGAAATTGAATCATGCAAAGGATATCAATGATATATACGATAGGGATACAAATAGCGAGCCATTTCTTTGTGCGAGGAGATAATGAAGTGAGCGTTTTAGAAGACTCAGTTGATAGAATAGATTCTTGTATAGCTAAGCCTGTATGAAACTCTTTTCGTAAGAAGAAAAAAGCGACAGAAGTTGTCACAACGCCCATAACGATAACGAGTGGAACACTTGCAGATACGACGCTGGAAACAGGGAGACCAGCAGCGTCTGCGGTTAATTTTGGTGCGCCTTGTATAACGAAGTCGCCGGATAAAGCAATCCCATGACCGAATAAGTTCATAGCAATTGCTACTCCAATTGGGGGGAGACCGACGCGTACAGCAACCGGTAATAAAATAGCTCCCATTAAGGCGACAGCGGGAGAAGGCCAAAAGAAGAAAGAAATTGTCATCATCAAAAGGCCGATAATCCAGTAGGCGAGGGTAGGTGTACGAATCATCTTTGTAAATGGTGAAATCATCGTATCATTTATACCGGTATGAACGAGTAGATTGCTCATTGATACGATAATGGAGATGATTAATATAGTTGGTAATAGCTCAGTGATGGCGTAAATGAAACTTTGAAAAATACTGCTAATAGCAAGAGGGATAGAGCTTGTAGCGGTTAATGCTAATAAAAAGATGAAAACGATACAAATAATCGTCGTATCTTTCCGGAGAATAAAAAAGGTAATAATAGTGAGTAAACAAAGAATATAGAGAGCGTGCAACAGAGTTAATTCAACTCCCATAACATTCACATCCTTAGGCAATCGTGTAGTTTATTGTATGAAAGTAGGGAAAGTATGTGAGTATAAGAAACAGAAAAAAGTGAAATTTCATGTACTGTAATGGTAAGAATAAAAAATGGATGATACAATACAATTAATCCTAAAAATGGAATTAGAGGAGGGCGTATGTGCAAAAAATTGGTTTTTGGGGATTTATTATTTCTTGTAGTCTATTAATCATTTTAAATCTATTTACAAACAATGAATGGATAAGTATCATCCCTCCTTTTGGGTTTGTTTTTATACTGTTATACCGATGGGATGACATGAAACAACATAATAAGAAAAGCATTGGAATTATGATAGGTATCATCGTTGTTTGCTCATTGTTCGCAGGGGTTATTTTAATAGAGGGTCAGAAACAAATGGAGAAAATGTCTATTTTTCAAGAATGGATGTCTTCTGCAAACGGTCTTTATCTTGTAATTATAGTTGTTATTTTTCTAAGAATTGTTATAAGTATAGCAAGTTACATATTAAAGGAGAAGTAGAATGGGGGAGTACGAATGAGAGAAAAAATAGGATATTATGGTGTGCTAGTTTGTTTACTATTATCAGTTATTTCAGGACAATTTCTTAACAGTGAATGGGTACCAGTTATATTATGTATAGGAGTATTGATTTTTGCTCCTATGTATCGCTGGAATGAATGGAAAGCATATAGCCCCAAAAAGAAAATTGTTTTCAGCATCGAATTTGTCATTATAATCAGCACAATTCCGTTTTTGTTATGGAAAGGAAATGAGATAATAGATGGAATTGTAATGTTTCAAGGGTGGTTGTTTATTGCGAAAATGCTATATTTAATATGCATTTTAATGTTGGTAGTGGTAGTCACTAAAATAGTAAACGAAAAGCTATTCGTTAATGAATAAAAGGAAATGCCACCTTATTCGGTGGCATTTCCTCATTTTACTGCATGAGCTTTTTGCATCTTTTTAATTAAACGAATTTGTCCACGATGATTGATTTCATCTTCAAAAACGTGAAACCACTTAAAATAGTTATTTGCTGGTTTGTCATACCAAAAGTCTGTCGTTTTAAATAACCATTCATCAGATAACGATTGAAAAGTCTCGATTGTTTTGGAACGTACTTCTTGTAATGTATTTATATAAAATTCTATAGCGTTTCCTTTTATTTTCTCACGCCCAAGATCGCCTAATTCAATGCCAGGTAACCAGCGTTCTAATTCAGCCTCCGTTGGTTCACGGTCTTCAAAAGTATGAATCTGGTAGTAAAATTCAATAGCAGCCATATGATACAATAACATGCCAATTGAATTTGCTTCCTTATCGTATAAATAATCAAGTTCTTCAATTGTTAAACTTTCCACTGCTTGCATTGTTGTATAGCGAGCGTAATTCATCATGGAAACAAGCTTTGAAAATTCTACATGTAAACCCTCCAATTTATCAATTACAAAATTCAATTAAAATTCCCCCTCTTTAAATGAATACTCCAGAGAAGGAATTCTATGTGCAAAGAAAAAGTTTTGTTAAACCTTCATAATATTAACAAGGGATTATAATTAGTTCTCTATTTGATTTTGTAATAACGTCATAACCATCTTTGGTGATGACAATATCATCTTCGATTCTACAACCGCCCCAGTTCGGTATGTAAATGCCCGGCTCAACTGTAACAACCATACCTTCTTGTAAAGTTGCCTTGCTTTCTTGGGATAGGCGAAGTGGTTCATGTATTTCTAACCCAAGACCGTGCCCGGTAGAGTGGCCAAAGTATTGACCGTATCCATGTTCTGTAATGTAATCTCTCGTTATATCATCGATACTTTTCGCAGTTTCTCCAGGCTTAATTGCTTCCGTTCCACGTTTTAATGCTTCGCGTACAACAGTGTATATTTTTTTGAATTCTTCTGATGGTTCCCCGATTGCTACAGTACGTGTTATATCGGAACAATATCCGTCGTAAAGTGCACCGAAGTCTAATGTAACGATATCGCCTCGTTCGATTATTTTATTTGATGCAACTCCATGGGGAAGTGAAGAACGAACGCCTGAGGCTACAATGATTTGGAATGAAGAAGATGTAGCCCCTTTTTTTCGCATGAAAAATTCTAACTCATCTCGAACGTCAGTCTCGCTTATTCCAGGCTTTAGAAATGTAACAATATGGTGAAATGCTTCGTCAGCGATCGTAGCTGCGATTTTCATTGTTTCTATTTCAGATGTGTCTTTAATAAGTCGAATATCTTCAATGATCTCACACACTGGAACCATTTCTGTATGTATATATTTTTGTAGTTTCTTAAATTGTTGCAAAGTCATATTATTGTCTTCTATACCAAGTTTTTGAATGTTTAATTTTGATACTTGATTTGCAACTTCTTCTTCTAAATTTCCTTTATGCATAATAATTTCTGCTGCTTTTATTTCCGTTTTTGCTTGATCTACGTAACGGAAATCAGTAATGAAAATAGCTTTATGCGCAGCAATTAAGACAACACCTGCGCTACCTGTAAAGTTTGTTGCGTATTGACGGTTTTCTTTTTTTGTAATAAGTAACCCGTCAATTCCGTAATTATGTAGTTGTTTTTGGATGTTAGTTATTCTTACATTCATTTAAATTCCTCCTTTTTACATTAATAAAGCAAGAATTGTGCCAGTATATTTATTTAGAATAAAAGAGAAGAGGATAGCTGTGTGTCAAAAAAACTAGACGAATGTAAAATAAATATATATAAAATTTTTACAGTAAGTTTTTATGTGACTGAACAATAATGTAAACTTGTAAACTGAAATACTCTTAATTTAAATATTATATTTTTTGTATAAATAAATTAAAATAATTGGTATAATAAGGGATTGTTGCGGTTTGTTTGTAGGTAAAGAGATGTAACGAAAAAATTGGGTTAAGGAATGTAAGTGTATGAAGAAATTAAGTAAAGTAATGTCATTTTGTTTGGCTGCTAGTATGCTTGTTATAACGGGGTGTGAAACAAGTGAACACAAAGTTCAAGTAAATGAAACGATTGAACAGCTTGATGAAGCGCCAGAAGTGACAGAAAAAGAAGCGAAAAAGATTGTAAGAAAGAGTGTAGATGGAATAGCAAATGCGTTTAGTGAGATGGAAAAAGCAAATGGATGGAGCCGAAATAATCCTGGGGATTTAGAGACAGCTAAAAAAGGAGTTAAGGGATTAGTTTCAGAAAAGTTTGTAGAGAATCAGCTTCCTAAGTCGCTTGCAACATTTAATCGATCTAGAGAGACGGATATGTTACCATTCCCTATTAATATTGAACCAAAAATGAGATTAACGTATTCACAGAAAAAAGATATTTTAACGATTGAAACTATCACACCTTCAAATGATATGGGAAATGAAGCAGAGATATGGGAATTTATTTTCGTTTATAAAGATGGAAAATGGTTAATAGATAAATGTTCATCGCATACACCGAGCGATTTAAAACTTACGAAGGAAGAAGCTAGTGAATTTTTGAAAATTCGAGGCTTTAAGAATGTTGATTTTGTTAAAGAAGAACACAGTGGTGACAAAAAATATATTTTCAAAGAAAATACTAGATCAATTGCTGTAGATGCAAAAACATCGGCTATTACATATGATATAAATGAACAAAAACAGGAAAAGGTAGCGAAAGAAAATAGTAGTCAAGGTCAAGAAACGGTTAAGGAAGATAATGTGAGTTCACAAGTTACTTCTAAAGAAGAGAAAAAAATTACAAAAGAATCTTCAACAGCTGCAGGTAAAACTAAGGCTCTAAATGAATTATCTGCTCTAGAAAATCAAGAAACACATGCAAACGTTGCGTCAGATAATGACATAGTAAATGAAATAGAAGGAAATTATGAACTGTGGGATAATAAACTAAATGAAATTTACAGTACATTAAAAAGTACGATGTCACCTGATGCGTTCCAGTCGTTAAAAACGAAACAAATTGCGTGGGTTAAAGAAAAAGAAAGTAAAGTTAAAGCAATTGGTACTGATACAAATAACGGAACGATGAGGCGTATAGAAGCTTCAGAAGAGAAATACAAGATGATAAAAGCAAGATGTTATGAATTAGTAAATGGGTATATGAACTAGTGTGAACGAATATAAAAAATGCGTTGCTTATAAGCAACGCATTTTTGTATTTACGCTTTTAATTTCATTATAATATCAGCATCTGGTGTTACATATACGGTTTGCTGATTGTCGTACGTAACAAAACCAAGTTTTGCACCACTCGGTTTTTTGACATGGCGTATTTTCGTGAAATCAACAGGTACAGAGCTAGACTCTTTCGCTTTACTGTAATAGGCAGCAATTTTGGCAGCTTCTAGTAAAGTTTCTTCAGCAGGCTCTAAAGAACGAATGACAACGTGAGAGCCAGGTATGTCTTTCGTATGTAACCAAATTTCATCACGGCGGGCAAACTTCGTTGTTAAATAATCATTTTGTTTATTGTTTTTACCAACGAAAATCTCTGTGCCATCACTTGCTAAATATTTATCTAATACTGGTTTAGTAGGCTTTTTCTTTGCGTTTTTCGTTTTACGATTGCGCACATAACCTTCTTCAGCTAATTCCTCACGAATTTCTTCAATATCTTTTGAAGAAGCAGCTTCCATTTGTTGAAGTAAGCTATCAAAATAAAGAATTTCTTCATTTGTTTTTTCGATTTGTTCTTCTACAACAACAACTGAATTTTTTGCTTTTTGATACTTTTGGAAATAGCGTTGTGCATTGTCAGATGGTGTTTTTAATGGATCTAATGTAATCTTTACAGTTCCGCCATTTTCGTCGTAATAGTTAACGACTTCAATATCTTTATCCCCTTTTTTCACAGCGTACATATTAGCTGTAAGTAGCTCTCCAAATAGTTGATATTTATCTGCTTTTCCAGCATCTTGCAGTGTTTTTTCGAGTTTAATGAGTTTTTTCTCGTTTTTATTTTTTTCATTTTGCATAAAGCGTTCTAAATCATGAGCTTGTTGTTTTACACGATCGCGCTCTGCTTTTCCGAAAAAGAAACGATCTAGCAATTCACTAACAGATGAGAACGTCTTATCTTCTCCTTGCAAGTGTGCAAGAGGGAAAAGATAAAAGAATTCTTTCCCATTTGAAGTAGTCATCACTGGTGAATATGTATGAGTTAATAATGGTTTTTGTATGGAGAAAAATGCATCCGCTAATGCTTTTTCATTTACCATACCAGCTTTTTTCACTACTTCTTTTGCGAATAACGGGGATATTCCCGTAAAGGTGCCGACAAGCTGTTTATCCATGTTTCCAGATAGAAAGTCTAGTGGTCTAATAAATTCATCATTTGTTTCAATCTGAAGTGGGTTAATTTTATGTTGTGCTGGTGGTGCAATATATTCAGCTCCAGCGTATACAGTACGATGGCGGTTTACCGCTAAAGATATGTGTTTTAAGCTATCTAAAATAACGTTTGTTTTCGTATCTACTAAGATAATGTTACTATGTCGGCCCATTATTTCGATTACTAATGTTTTTAATGATTCGTCTCCAATTTCATTCCGACTGCGAACTGTAATTTGAATAATACGTTCTAAGTCAATTTGTTCAATTTTTTCAATAAACCCACCTTCTAAATGTTTACGAAGAAGCATACAAAACATTGGCGGTATTGCTGGTGAATCGTAGTTTTGATTCGTTAAGTGCAGACGCGCATATGTAGGGTGAGACGAAAGAATTAGTTTTTGGTTCTTTCCGTTTGCTCGAATATGTAATAAAATCTCATACTTTGAAGGTTGATATATTTTGGAAATTCTTCCTGTGTAAAGAGAATTTGCAATTTCATGTGTAATGGCTCTTGTAAATAATCCATCGAATGCCATAAATGAACACTCCTTTCTAACTAAAAGTTAATTATAGCATTTTTTTGGACGAGGCTGAATAAGCTTTCAATAGAGTATGTCTGGAATCAGGAGGTCGATGGCAGGATGAACTGGTATGGAATGCGGGCACATGAAGTGGAAGAAAGAACGAATACGAATGTAAAGATTGGACTTACAGAGAAAGAAGCAGAAGGGCGAGTAAAGAAATTTGGTACTAATGAATTAGAAGAAGCAAAAAGGCCTTCTGCACTAATGGTATTTTTAGCACAGTTTAAAGATTTCATGGTACTCGTTTTGTTTGGAGCAACAATTGTTTCTGCGTTTTTAGGTGAATACATTGATTCTATTGCTATTGTTGCCATTGTTATTATCAATGGTATTCTCGGCTTTTTTCAAGAAAGAAAAGCTGAAAAATCATTGGAAGCTTTAAAGGAACTAGCCGCTCCGCAAGTTACTGTAATGCGGAATGGAAAGTGGGTAAAAGCACCATCTAAAGCACTTGTTTTAGGTGATATTATTAAGTTTTCCAGTGGTGATCGTATTGGGGCTGATGTGCGTCTTGTTGAAGCATCAAGTTTATATATTGAAGAGTCTGCTTTGACAGGGGAGTCCGTACCTGTACAAAAAAAGGTCGAAGCATTGCAAGGGCAAGATGTTGCAATTGGTGATCAAAAAAATATGGCTTTTATGGGGACAATGATTACGCGAGGATCTGGTACAGGAGTCGTTGTAGCAACTGGTATGAATACAGCGATGGGGCAAATTGCAAATATGCTGCAAAATGCAGAGCAAATGGAAACACCACTGCAAAGAAGGTTAGAACAGCTCGGAAAAATATTAATTATTGTGGCTCTTATTTTGACAGCACTCGTTGTATTGGCTGGTGTGTATCAAGGGAATGAAGTATATCATATGTTTTTAGCTGGCGTATCGCTAGCTGTTGCGGCTATTCCAGAAGGATTGCCAGCAATTGTTACAGTAGCTTTATCACTTGGTGTACAGCGTATGATAAAGAAGAGAGCAATTGTACGAAAGTTACCAGCCGTAGAAACGTTAGGTTGTGCTTCCGTTATATGTTCTGATAAAACGGGAACAATGACGCAAAACAAAATGATGGTAACACATATGTGGTCAGGCGGAGAATTGTGGAAAGTGACAGGGCAAGGATATGAACCTAATGGCTCTTTTATGAAAGGTGAAAAAGAAGTGAATCCAGCTAAGACAAAAGCACTTTATCAGCTACTTACATTTGGTTCACTATGTAACAATGCAAATATTATTCAAAAGAAAAAGGCGTATGTATTAGATGGAGATCCAACAGAGGGAGCGCTTGTAGCTGCAGCAATGAAAGCTGGGATAACGCGTGAGGCATTGAAAGGGAAATTTGAAGTTATTCGTGAATTTCCATTTGATTCAACTCGAAAAATGATGAGTGTTATTGTACGAGATCGGGAGGGGAAAAAGTTTATTGTTACGAAGGGAGCACCGGATGTTCTTTTACAAATGAGTCAAACGATTTTATGGGGGGATAAGCAACAGCCGTTAAGTGAGCTATATAGACAAGAAGTACAGGCGGCTATTCATAGCTTAGGTAGTCAAGCGCTTCGAACAATTGCAGTTGCGTTTAAACCTTTAAAAATAACGGATTCTATTGAACATGAAAGAGACGTTGAAAAAGGTTTTATGTTGGTTGGGATACAAGGTATGATTGACCCACCAAGACCAGAAGTGGCGCAGGCGGTAAAAGAGTGTAAAGAAGCTGGTATTCGAACAGTAATGATTACAGGTGATCATAAAGTGACAGCAATGGCGATTGCTGAACAATTAGGAGTTTTGCCACCAGATGGACGCGTTGTTGAAGGAGTAGAACTCGCGAATATGGATGTGGAGGAATTAGAAAATGTTGTAGAAGATACGTATGTATTCGCTCGTGTATCACCTGAACATAAATTAAAAATTGTTAAGGCACTGCAAAATCAAGGGCATATAGTAGCGATGACAGGTGATGGAGTGAACGATGCTCCAGCTATAAAAACAGCGGATATTGGGATAGCGATGGGGATTACAGGGACAGATGTTGCAAAAGAAGCCTCTTCACTTGTTTTACTAGACGATAATTTTGCTACAATTAAGTCAGCGATTAAAGAAGGAAGAAATATATACGAGAACATACGTAAGTTCATCCGATATTTATTAGCATCAAATGTTGGAGAAATTTTAGTTATGTTATTTGCGATGTTACTTGCATTACCACTGCCGATGGTTCCTATTCAAATTTTATGGGTGAACTTAGTTACTGATGGTTTACCAGCGATGGCATTAGGTTTGGATAAGGCTGAAGGAGATGTGATGAAGAGAACGCCGCGCCACCCGAAAGAAGGGGTGTTCGCTAGAGGGCTTGCGTGGAAAATAATAAGTCGAGGTTTTTTAATTGGGGCAGTGACGTTAGTAGCGTTTATTATTGCGTATAACCAACATCCAAATGAACTGAAATATGCACAAACTGTAGCGTTCGCGACGTTGGTACTTGCTCAGCTTATTCATGTATTTGATTGTCGTAGTGAGCATTCTGTCTTTCATCGTAATCCATTTGGGAACGTGTATTTAGTAGGGGCGGTTATCATTTCATTACTACTCATGCTAGTGGTGATATATTATCCACCGTTACAACCGATTTTTAGCACAATGCCGATACAAGTAAGAGATTGGTTATTAATTGGAGGTTTGTCATCAATTCCGACTTTCTTACTAGTAGGTTCTTTATTAACAGGGAAAAAGGCGAAAAAGAAAAAGCCAATGTTATATAAGAAGGGATTAAACTTGAAATAGTCAATGTTATGAAAATGTGATATAATTTACAGAAGGTAGTAGAGCCTTGTCTCTATTACCTTTTTCATTGAGTTATTTTATGGCTTGGATGTGATAAAAATGATTTCTAGTATGACAGGGTTTGGAAGATCGAAAGTAGAAAGTGATACTTTTCAAATTACAGTAGAAATGAAATCGGTGAACCACCGTTTTTTAGAGATGAGTATTCGACTTCCTAAGCAAATGATGGTATTTGAGGACAAAATTCGTAAAATAATTGCACAGCAAGTTCGACGTGGACGCATTGAAGTGTCTATTAGTATAGCAGGTGAAGGACTTGTTGAAAGAAAATTAAGTGTGAATTGGTCACTTCTTGAGCAGTACCAATCGATGATGGAAGATATAAAAGGAAAGTTTCAATTACAAGATTCTATTACACTCGAGCAATTAATGGCAATGCCAGAAGTAACAGCAATTGAAGAAATAGAAAATGTAAATGAACATTTTGAGAACAGTTTATATGAGGCTGTTCGTCAAGCTGCTCATATGTTGAAAACGATGAGAGATGGCGAAGGAGAACGATTACATAAAGATATAGCGTATCGTTTACAAGAGATTAGCAATTGTGTAAATGCAATTATTCCACATGCACCAATTGTTACACAAAAATATCGTGAACGATTAGAAAATCGCTTAAAAGAATTACATAATCAAGAGTTAGATGAACAAAGATTGCTAACAGAAGTCGCAATCTTTGCAGAGCGTTGTGATATTCATGAAGAGTTAGTTCGTTTGCAAAGTCATTTAGAGCAATTTCGTGAAACATTGCAGATTGAAGAGCCTGTTGGAAGGAAAATGGATTTCATCGTGCAAGAGATGCATAGAGAAATTAATACGATTGGTTCTAAGGCAAATGACTTAACAATTTCAAAATATGTTGTAGAAATGAAAAATAACCTTGAAAAAATTCGTGAACAAGTACAAAATATTGAGTAGCTTTCAAAAAAATATATAAAGTTATACGTGGTGGAGAAATCGGATAGACTTACTAGGAGGCGCAAACTATGGCCATGCGGTTTTTAAATATTGGATACGGAAATATTGTATCTGCTCATCGAATTATTGCTATTGTAAGTCCGGAGTCAGCTCCTATTAAACGAACAGTACAGGAAGCACGCGAACATAATGCTTTGCTTGATGCTACGTATGGGAGAAAAACAAGGGCGGTTATTGTTATGGATGATGGGCATGTTGTATTAAGTCCAATTCAACCAGAGACGATTGCACATCGTTTGAATAATAAAGAAGATTTAAGTGAGGAAGGGTAGGTTTTACATATTTATGAGAAGTAGAAGAGGATTGCTCATCGTTCTTTCAGGGCCTTCTGGGGTTGGAAAAGGAACGGTTCGTAAAGAGCTGTTTAGCCATGAGGATACACGTTTTCAGTACTCTATTTCAGTAACGACACGTAAGCCGCGTGAAGGTGAAGTAGATGGTGTGGATTATTTCTTTAAAGAAAGAGAAGAATTCGAGGAAATGATTCGTAATGAAAGATTACTTGAGTGGGCTGAGTTCGTAGGTAATTATTACGGAACACCGATTGACTATGTTGAAAAAACATTACAAGAAGGAAAAGATGTATTCTTAGAAATTGAAGTGCAAGGAGCAATTCAAGTTAAGAAAGCTTTCCCAGAAGGTGTATTTATTTTCTTAGCACCTCCAAGTTTATCTGAACTAAAGAGCCGTATTGTCGGACGTGGTACAGAGACTGAAGATGTTATTGAAAATCGTTTAACTGTAGCGAAAGAAGAAATCGAGATGATGGACGCTTACGACTATGTAGTAGAAAACGATCAAGTTGAATTAGCTTGTGATAGAATTAAAGCAATTGTGGTTGGCGAACATTGCCGCCGCGAAAGGGTAGCAAAATATTATAAAGAAATGACGGAGGGTCTATAATTATGTTAAATCCATCAATTGACTCATTACTACAAAAAATCGATTCTAAGTACACATTAGTAACAGTGGCTGCAAAACGCGCACGTGAAATGCAACTTGCTAATAACTGTGTTGTAGAGCAACCTGTTTCTCATAAATGTGTAGGTAAAGCATTAGAAGAAATCGATGCAGAAGCATTAAGCTACGTACCAAGTGAAGATAAAGTAGCTGAATAAGCCTTTGCCTTCGACAAAATAAAACATAGACTTTATAATTTTCTATGTAACGGTAACAACCTATTTACAAGTAGGTTGTTATTTTTTTACGAAAGGAATGAAATATTGGTACTGACGAGCTGGGAATTCTATTTCAGTATTATAAGTTTGAAAAAGAAAGAGGACGAGTCATATGCTAAAAGGGAAAAAGATACTTCTATGTGTAACAGGAGGCATTGCGGTTTTTAAAGCAGCTGCGTTAACGAGTAAATTGACACAATCTGGCGCGATTGTAAAAGTAATGATGAGTGAGTCGGCAATGAAGTTTGTTACGCCTCTTACATTCCAAGCGCTTTCTCGCCATGATGTATATACGGATACGTTTGATGAGAAAGACTCGGCTGTTATTGCTCATATTGATTTAGCAGATTGGGCGGATGTTGTACTTGTCGCACCTGCTACTGCCAATTGTATTGGAAAGTTAGCTGGTGGTATTGCAGATGATATGATTACAACTACTCTGTTAGCTACTACAGCCCCGGTATGGATTGCGCCTGCTATGAATGTGCATATGTATGAAAATAAAATTGTTCAAAAAAATATGATGACATTGAAAACGCTAGGATATACATTTATTGAGCCTGGGGAAGGCTTTTTAGCATGTGGATATGTAGCGAAGGGACGACTAGAAGAACCTGAAGCAATTATTGCACGGTTAGAGGAAGCTTTCTCAGAACACAAACCATTGCAGGGAAAAAGAATATTAATAACTGCTGGCCCAACACGTGAAAAAGTTGATCCAGTTCGTTTTATGACGAATTTTTCTTCTGGAAAAATGGGGTATGCGATTGCAGAAGTGGCGGCGAATTTAGGCGCTGATGTTATACTCGTTTCAGGACCGACAGCATTAAATCCACCGTTACATGTAACGACAGTGCAAGTGGAATCTGCACAAGATATGTTAGAAGCAGTTCTTCAACATTATCAAAACGTAGACGTTGTCATTAAAACAGCAGCAGTTGCAGATTATCGTCCGAAATATGTTCATGATAATAAAATGAAAAAGCAAAATGGTGATGCTGTCATTGAACTCGAAAGAACGGTGGATATTTTAAAAACGTTAGGTCAGAAAAAGGATAAACAGTTACTTATCGGTTTTGCTGCTGAAACGACAAATGTAGAGGAATATGCAACGAAAAAACTACGTGAGAAAAATGCAGATATGATTGTCGCGAATGATGTAAAAGCGCAAGGAGCTGGATTTGGCACGGATACGAATATTGTAACAATGTATAGAAAAGATGGAAAAGTTATTGAGTTACCACTTTTACTGAAAAAAGAGGTAGCTAGTGAAATATTAAAGCAAATTGAAATGATGTTAGAAGATGATCGTTTATGAAATTTGCAAGTGTAATTGTTGATGTACCTGCCCGTCAGACAGATCGACCATTTGATTACATTATCCCTGAAAAATGGGAAGATATTGTACAGACAGGAATGCGTGTAGTAGTTCCGTTTGGGCCAAGGAAATTGCAAGGTTTTATTATTGGGATTAAAGATTCGGTGGATGTAGAAAGTAAGAAGTTAAAGACAATCCATGAAATATTAGATGTAACACCGGTTTTAAATGATGAATTATTAAAGCTTGGATATTGGCTTACAAGTGAAACGTTATGCTACATGATTTCAGCTTTTCAAGTGATGCTTCCAACTGCGATAAAAGCAACGTATAAAAAACGTCTACAAATTTGTAAGCAGGAAGAAATAGCACCTGAAATACTATATTTATTTCAGGATAAAGAAGCAATTGATTTTGAAGTAATCGAGCAGCAGCCACATTTATACCGGACTATTCAACAAGAAATTAAAAATGGTACGGTTGAAGTCGTTTATCAAGTGAAAGATAAAGTACAAAAGAAGAAGCAAAGAGTTGTTCAGCCGGAGTTGCCAGAAGATAAATTGGAATTAGCAGCATTTGAACTGAAAAGTAAAAAACAACAAGATGTACTTTATTATTTTGTGGAAAATTATAAAAGTGTACCGTTGAAAATAATTACAGAAGAGTTACAAATAACAGATGCTCCAATAAAAGCACTTGTTAAAAAGGGCTTCATTTCAGAAAAGTATGTGGAAGTATACCGAAATCCGTATGACGATGATGATTTTGAACAAACGAAACCATTTCCACTTACGGAGGAACAAAAACAAGTTATTACACCGATTTTATCATCAATTACAAATGAAACTTATAATCCATTTTTACTATATGGTGTTACAGGAAGTGGAAAGACAGAAGTATATTTACAATCTATAGCAGCAGTGCTCGAGAAAGGAAAAGAAGCTATCGTTCTTGTTCCTGAAATTGCACTAACGCCCCAAATGGTGGATCGTTTTAAAGGTAGGTTTGGTTCGCAAGTTGCAGTTCTTCATAGTGCGTTGTCTGTTGGAGAAAAGTATGACGAGTGGCGTAAGATTTTAAGAAAAGAAGTGAAAGTTGTAGTTGGTGCGCGTTCAGCCGTTTTTGCGCCTTTTGAGAATTTAGGGATTATTATTATTGATGAAGAGCATGAATCAAGTTACAAACAAGAAGATAATCCGAGGTATCATGCAAGAGATGTAGCTGTCTGGAGAGGGCAATATCATAAATGTCCTATCGTTCTTGGTAGTGCGACACCAACACTTGAATCGTTTGCAAGGGCGAAAAAAGGTGTTTATGAACTACTAACAATGGAAAAACGTATGAATGAACAAGCTTTACCAACAGTAGAGATTGTTGACATGCGAGAAGAACTTCGTGACGGGAATCGATCAATGTTTTCTAAGGCGCTGCATGAAAAAATAGCAGATCGATTAGAAAAGAAAGAACAGATGGTACTCTTTTTAAATAGAAGAGGTCATTCTACATTTGTTATGTGCCGTGATTGTGGGTATGTTGTACAATGTCCGCATTGTGATATTTCATTGACATATCATAAAATGAATCATCGTTTAAAATGTCATTATTGTAGTCACGAAGAAAATATGCCAACTGAGTGTCCAGCTTGTCAAAGTACATACATTCGTTTCTTTGGTACAGGTACACAAAAGGTAGAAGAAGAAATTACAAAACTATTTCCAGAGGCGCGAGTCATTCGAATGGATGTAGATACGACAAGTAGAAAAGGAATGCATGAAAAATTATTAAAGGCGTTTGGGGAAGAAAAAGCAGATATATTACTTGGAACACAAATGATTGCTAAAGGATTAGATTTTCCGAAAGTAACGCTTGTTGGGGTTTTAACTGCGGATACGATGCTTCACTTACCTGATTTTCGGGCAAGTGAAAAGACATATCAGTTATTGACGCAAGTAAGTGGACGAGCGGGTAGACATGAATTGCCAGGGGAAGTTGTGATTCAAACGTATACGCCAGAACATTACAGTATAGAGTTAGCGAAGAACCAACAATATGATGTGTTTTTTGACCAAGAAATGCAAATGAGACGAACAAGACAATATCCCCCATATTACTATGTTGTACTCGTAACCGTATCTCATCCAGAATTATTAAAAGCGGTGCAAGTGACGGAAAAAATTGCCTCGTATTTACGAACGCATTGCTCACAGCAAACAATGGTGTTAGGACCAGTTGCTTCAGCAATTCCAAGGATAAAAGATAGATATCGTTATCAATGCATGATAAAATACAAACGGGAACCAAACTTAAAGAACGTGCTCAAAATGGTAAATGAACATTATCAAGCAGAAATGCAAAAAGAGCTACAAATCTCAATTGATTTTAATCCAACAATGTTAATGTAGCGGAGGGAAATATGGCAGTTTTAGAAATAATAAAGCATCCAAATGAAGTGTTAGAAACACCATGCGAAAGAGTAATTAACTTTGATAAAAAGTTAGTGAAATTGTTGAAAGATATGCATGAAACAATGTTAATTGCGGACGGAGTCGGTTTAGCTGCGCCTCAAGTAGGTGTAAGCTTGCAAGTAGCGGTTGTTGATGTCGATGATGATACTGGGAAAATCGAGTTAATCAATCCATCAATATTAGAAAAACGTGGTGAACAAGTAGGTCCCGAAGGCTGTTTAAGCTTCCCGGGACTTTATGGTGAAGTAGAACGTGCCGATTATATTAAAGTAAGAGCGCAAAATCGCCGTGGGAAAGTATTTTTATTGGAAGCGGAAGGATTTTTAGCGCGTGCAATTCAACATGAAATCGATCATTTACACGGTGTTTTATTTACATCGAAAGTGACAAGATATTATGAAGAAAACGAACTAGAATAGGTGTTAAAAGGAGCGGTTTTTAAATGATAAAAGTAGTGTTTATGGGAACACCGGACTTTTCAGTGCCGGTGCTTCGTCGTCTTATTGAAGATGGCTATGAGGTAGTAGGTGTTGTGACGCAACCTGATCGTCCAGTAGGTAGAAAAAAAGTATTAACACCTACACCTGTTAAAGTTGAAGCGGAAAAACATGGTATCCCTGTGTTACAACCGTTAAAAATTCGTGAAAAAGATGAATATGAAAAAGTATTGGCATTAGAGCCAGATTTAATTGTAACAGCTGCATTTGGTCAGATTGTACCAAATGAAATTTTAGAAGCACCAAAGTATGGATGTATTAATGTCCACGCTTCTTTACTTCCTGAACTTCGTGGTGGTGCACCAATTCATTATGCAATTATGGAAGGTAAAGAAAAAACTGGTATTACAATTATGTATATGGTAGAAAAATTGGATGCTGGTGATATCTTAACGCAAGTGGAAGTGGAAATTGAAGAGCGTGAAACGACAGGCTTATTATTCGATAAATTAAGTGAAGCAGGAGCACACCTTCTATCTAAAACAGTACCTTTATTAATTCAAGGTAAGCTAGAACCGATTAAGCAAAACGAAGAAGAAGTAACGTTTGCGTACAATATAAAACGTGAGCAAGAGAAAATTGATTGGACAAAAACAGGTGAAGAAGTATACAATCACATTCGCGGATTGAATCCATGGCCAGTTGCTTATACAACTTTAGCAGGACAAGTTGTTAAAGTATGGTGGGGAGAAAAAGTGCCTGTAACTGAACCGGCTGAAGCAGGTACGATTGTTGCAATCGAAGAAGATGGTTTTGTTGTAGCAACTAGTAATGAAACAGGTGTTAAAATTACTGAATTGCAACCTTCTGGTAAAAAGCGTATGAGTTGTTCACAATTTTTACGTGGAACAAAACCTGAAATTGGAACGAAGTTAGGAGAAAATGCATGAGACAAAATGTTCGTGAATTAGCTCTTGATGGTTTAATTCAAGTGGAAAAAAGTGGTGCATATAGCAACTTACTTTTAAATAATCTAATTGAAAAAAGTGCAATTGATCGAAAAGATATTGGTTTATTAACTGAAATTGTATATGGAACGATTCAACGTCGTGACACATTAGATTATTATTTACAGCCTTTTTTAAAAAAGAAGGTTGAGGCGTGGGTAAGAGTATTGCTTCGTTTATCTTTATATCAAATGATTTATTTAGACCGAGTGCCAGAAAGAGCGGCTATTCATGAAGCGGTTGAGATTGCAAAGCGTCGCGGGCATAAAGGAATTGCTGGTATGGTGAACGGTGTATTACGTTCGATTCAGAGAGAAGGTGTACCTTCTGTAGATGAAATCAAGGATCCAGTAGAACGTCTTGCAATTGCGACGAGTCATCCAGTTTGGCTTGTACAAGAGTGGACTTCTGCATTTGGCTTAGAAACTGCAGAGAAAATGTGCGAAGTAAACATGTTACCACCTGTACCAACAGCACGTGTGAATGTTGATAAGATAACGGTAGAAGAAGCGATTGAGTTGTTGGCAAGTGAAGGTATAGAAGCAAAACGTGGTGACTTGTCAGATGATGCAATTCAGATTGAAAGAGGAAATGTAGCGCATACAGAAGCGTTTAAAAAAGGATTTCTTTCTATTCAAGATGAAAGTTCTATGCTTGTAGCACGCGCTTTAGAACCAAATGAGGGAGAGACAGTTCTTGATAGTTGTGCGGCTCCTGGTGGTAAAACTACGCATATAGCAGAGCGTTTAAAGGGAACTGGTAAAGTAATGTCCCTTGATTTACATGCACACAAAGTACGTTTAATTAAACAGCAAGCAGAGCGACTTGGTTTAGAAAATGTCGAAACAAAAGCGCTAGATGCTAGAAAAGTGCAAGAGCACTTTGCAAATGAAACGTTTGATAAAATATTGGTAGATGCACCGTGTTCTGGGTTTGGTGTAATTAGACGCAAGCCTGATATTAAGTTAGGAAAAGATAAAGGCGATAGTGAAAGATTATCGACGATTCAACTTGCGATACTAGAAAAAATAGCACCATTATTAAAACAAGGCGGTCGTCTTGTTTATAGTACGTGCACAATTGAGAAAATAGAAAATGAACAAGTAATAGATAAATTTTTAAAAGAACATCCTGAATTTGAATGGGATACTACGATAAAAGAACGTATGCCAGAAAAATTAAGTCCGTATATTAATGAAGGTCAAGTACAAATTTTACCGCATTATTTTGCAACGGATGGCTTTTATATTGCTTGTTTAAGGAAGAAGGTGTAGCATCATGGAAACAACTGTAAGAAAACAAAAGAAAAATGTAGAAACGAAGAAACCATCAATTTACTCTTTACAACTTCATGAAATGCAAGATTGGTTAAAGGAACAAGGAGAACCGAAGTTCCGCGCTGGACAAATTTTTGACTGGCTATATAAAAAACGTGTAAAAAATTATGAGGATATGTCAAACCTTTCTAAAGGATTGCGTGATAAATTGTCGAATTCCTTTGATATTACTACTTTAAACACGTTAGTAAAACAAACGTCTTCGGATGGAACGATTAAATTCTTATTCCAACTATATGACGGATATTCTATTGAAACGGTATTAATGCGACATGAATATGGAAATTCCATTTGTGTAACAACGCAAGTTGGTTGTCGTATTGGATGTACGTTCTGTGCTTCGACACTTGGTGGACTAAAACGAAACCTAGAAGCTGGAGAAATCGTAGCGCAAGTAGTAGAAGTTCAGCGTGCGCTTGATGAAACAGAAGAACGTGTAAGTTCTCTTGTTGTTATGGGAATTGGAGAACCATTTGATAACTACGATAATTTAATGGGATTCTTACGCATCACTAACCATGAAAAAGGACTTCATATTGGTGCTAGACATATGACTGTTTCGACGAGTGGAATTATCCCGAAAATTTATAAGTTTGCTGAAGAAGAACTACAAATTAATTTTGCGATTTCATTGCATGCTCCAAACTCAGAATTACGTTCAAAATTAATGCCGATTAACCGTGCTTATAAATTACCGGATTTAATGGAAGCTATTAAATACTATGTAAATAGAACAGGGCGCCGTATTACTTTTGAATATGGATTATTTGGAGGAGAAAATGACCAAGTTGAGCACGCTGAAGAGCTTGCTGCGCTCTTAAAAGGTGTAAAATGTCATGTAAACTTAATCCCGGTAAACTACGTACCTGAACGTGATTATGTACGTACACCACGTGAGCAAATTTTCTTGTTCGAGAAAACGTTAAAAGATCGTGGAGTGAATGTAACGATTCGCCGTGAACAAGGTCATGATATTGACGCAGCCTGCGGTCAGTTGCGTGCGAAGGAGCGCAAAGAAGAGACGAGGTGACGAGATGAAAGCCGTATTTCTATCGGATAAAGGAAAAGTTCGTCAACATAATGAAGATAGTGCAGGAGTTTTTCACAATTTAGATGGAAATGTTTTAGCGGTAGTAGCAGATGGAATGGGAGGTCATCGAGCTGGTGATGTAGCTAGCTCGATGGCTATTCAATTATTCCATGATTATTGGAAGCAAACGCATAATATGAATGAACCGAAAAAAGTAGAACAATGGTTACATACTAGTGTTGGGATTATTAATGAGCGTATATATGAATACGCTCAGCAAAATGTAGAATGTAATGGTATGGGAACAACGCTTATAATAGCTGTTTGTACACCAAGTTTTGTGACAATAGGGCATATAGGAGATAGTCGTTGCTATATGGTATCAGAAGGAGAAATGACGCTTGTAACGGAAGATCATTCGCTTGTAAATGAGCTTGTGAGACATGGTGAAATTTCAAAGGAAGATGCAGAGTATCATCCGAAAAAGAATGTTTTATTAAGAGCATTAGGAACAGAAGAAAAAGTTGGATTGGATGTTAAAACGTTGGTGCTTGAGGAAGATGATCAGTTGCTTCTTTGCTCTGATGGGTTATCAAACAAAGTTTCTATTGATGATATGCAACAAATTTTACAGTTAAATGAACAGCTTGAAGGTAAAGGGCAGCGTCTCATTCAATTGGCGAATGATCGCGGTGGAGAAGATAATATCACACTTGTTCTTATTGATTATGCGGGTTCGACAAACGAAAGTAGGTGAAGTGCAACGTGCTGATTGGAAAACGCTTAAATGACCGTTATAAGCTGCTGAAAATGATTGGTGGTGGCGGAATGGCCAATGTATATTTAGCTCATGATGATATACTTGGCCGAGATGTAGCGGTAAAAATATTAAGACTCGACTATTCAAATAACGAAGAGTTTATTAAACGTTTCCATCGAGAAGCGCAGTCTGTTACAACGTTGTCGCATCCAAATATTGTGAATATGTATGATGTCGGAGAAGAAGATGGTATATATTATCTTGTCATGGAATATGTACCTGGGCAAACATTGAAGCAATACATAATTGAGCGAGGTATGTTACCTATAGGAGAAGCTCTTGATATTATGGAGCAGTTAACCTCCGCCATGGCACACGCCCATCATTTTGAAATTGTGCATCGTGATATAAAGCCGCACAATATTTTAATTCGAGCTGATGGAATAATAAAAGTAACAGATTTTGGAATTGCGACAGCTACAAGTGCAACAACAATTACACATACAAATTCAGTACTCGGTTCAGTCCATTATTTATCACCAGAACAGGCACGCGGCGGGATAGCAAATAAACAATCGGATATTTATTCTCTTGGAATAGTTATGTTTGAATTGTTAACAGGAAGACAACCGTTTTCTGGCGAGTCTGCTGTTGCTATAGCTTTAAAACATTTACAAAGTGAAATCCCATCACCAAAAAGATGGAATGAAAATATTCCGCAAAGTGTTGAAAATATTATATTAAAGGCAACTGCAAAAGATCCGTTCCATCGATATCAATCTGCCAATGCGATGAAGCGAGATATTGAAACTGCGCTATATCCAGAGAGGATAAATGAGCAACCATTTTACATACCGGAAGATATGGAAGCGACGAAAGCGATTCCGATTATTCAACAAGAACAATTATTTGCAAATGTAAGTGATGAAACGATTGTTTTAAAAGGGAGTAAGGTGGAGGAACCAATAAGAGCAGAAGCAGCTGAGTTAGATAAGAAGAAAAAACGGAGTAACAAGTGGCTTAAAGTTTTAATTTCAACATTTTTATTTTTAGCAATAGGAATAACATTAGCGCTTACGGTTATTCCAGGATTATTTATTCCGAAAGATGTGAAAGTTCCTGATGTGGCTGGTATGAAATACACGACAGCTGTGAATACATTAGTAGAAAAGGGCTTTGAGGTGACGGAGCCTAATATTGTATATACAGATGATGTTGAGGTTGGGAATGTAATAAAAACAGATCCTGTAGCAGGAAGAGTCGTAAAAGAAAACGCTAAAATTACTATCTATCAATCAGGTGGAAAAAAGAAAAGTAAGATGAAGAATTTCACAGGACAAAACTTTGAGAGTGTAAAAACTGAGTTAGAAGAAAAATATAAACAAGTTACAGTAAATTATATTGAAAATGATAAGCCGAAAGGTGAAATTGTAGAGCAAATCCCGACACCTGATCAAATGGTTATAGAAGCGGAGCAAGAACTGAAAATCTGGGTAAGTAAAGGCCCTTATCAAATTAGACCAGGTGATTTTTCGGGGTGGACCGAAAATAGTGTAACTGGTTATTTGAATGAGAGAAAACTAACTTCGGATATAAAACGAGAGTATTCAGATACAGTTGAAAAAGGACTTGTAATTTCGCAATTTCCAAAGCCAGGTACGCCGTTAAAAGAGGGAGATAAAGTAACTATTATTATCTCTGATGGTCCAAAGCCTAAAGTGACTAAAACGGTAAAAGTGGACAATATTTCTGTCCCATATGAGCCTGCTGTAACAGGTGAGAAAAAGCCGCAAACAATAGAAATTTATAAAGAAGATATGCAGCAAAAAATGGATAGACCGGTTGAAACGAGAACGATTACTGAATCAGCGACTATTTCTTTAGAATTTGTAATTCAAGAAGGTTCAAAGGGACACTATAAAATTGTACGAGATGGAGTAACGATTATTGACAAAGAAGTACCATATCCAACTCAATAATAGTGAAAGTCTACTTATTATTATTGCCTGTTATGCTGTCTACAAAGTGGACGGTATAGCAGGCAAAAATATATGATTCAAAAAGCTAGTAAAGTGATGCAGCTGTAGATGTTTTTTACATTTAATGAAAAAAATTAATGTATATTAGCGAAAGTATATATGGTAGATTTTGAAATCGTTATTTGGAAAATTAAAATCCATTCATTTTTAAATTCAGCATCACCTTATACAAAAAAGGAGAATTCTATGCCAGAAGGAAAAATTATAAAAGCTTTAAGTGGGTTTTATTACGTGCAGCATGAAGAAGGGGTTACGCAATGTCGTGGGCGAGGTGTATTTAGAAAAAATAAAATTACACCACTTGTAGGAGACCAAGTTGTTTTTCAGGCGGATAATCCAACTGAAGGTTATGTGCTTGAGGTGTTTGATCGAAAAAATGAACTTGTTAGACCTCCTATTGCTAATGTTGATCAAGCGATCCTCGTGTTCTCTGCAGTAGAACCAGATTTTAATCCTGGACTGTTAGATAGATTTTTAGTGCTGATTGAATATCATAACATTAAGCCGATTATTTGTATTAGCAAGATGGATTTAGTGGATGAAAAGATGAAAGCAACTGTTGAAGCTTATGCGAATGATTATCGTGAGATGGGTTATGATGTGTTATTTACTTCTATCAATACGTCAGAAAGTATTGATATATTAAAACCATACTTAGAAAATTGTGTTTCTGTCGTTGCGGGTCAATCAGGTGTTGGGAAATCTTCAATGCTTAATGTGCTACGTCCAGAATTAGAACTGAAAACAAATGATATTTCCTCCCATTTAGGACGCGGGAAGCATACGACAAGGCACGTAGAATTAATTGCAATTGGGAGTGGACTAGTTGCAGATACACCTGGCTTTAGTTCGTTAGATTTCATAGATATAGAAGTAGAAGATCTTACATATTGTTTTCCAGAGTTGAAAGAAGCGAGTCAATACTGTAAATTTAGAGGGTGTACACATCTTTCTGAACCGAAATGTGCTGTGAAAGCTGCGGTTGAAGAAGGGAAGATTACAGAATATCGCTATAAGAACTATAAACAATTCGTAGAAGAAATTAGAGAGAGAAAGCCGAGGTATTAGTTATGATTAAAATTGCACCATCGATTTTATCAGCAGATTTTTCAAAATTAGGGGAAGAGATTAAAGATGTAGAAAAGGGCGGAGCGGATTACATTCACGTTGACGTAATGGATGGACATTTCGTACCAAATATTACGATTGGACCGTTAATTGTAGAAGCTATCCGTCCGATTACATCATTACCATTAGATGTACATTTAATGATTGAAAATCCTGATAACTATATCCCAACTTTCGCACAAGCGGGAGCGGATATTATTACTGTTCATGTAGAGGCGTGTCCGCATCTACATCGTACAATTCAGTTAATTAAATCTCATGGTATTAAAGCGGGCGTTGTATTAAATCCGCATACGCCAGTTTCAGTGATTGAGCATGTATTAGAAGATATAGATATGGTATTACTTATGACAGTAAATCCTGGATTTGGTGGACAGAAGTTTATCCATTCTGTATTACCGAAAATTAAACAAGTTGCAGACATGGTGAAAGAGCGTAATCTAGAAGTAGAAATTGAAGTTGATGGTGGTGTGAATGCTGAAACAGCAAGACTTTGTGTGGAAGCAGGAGCAAATGTACTTGTAGCTGGGTCAGCAGTATACAATCAAAAAGACCGCGGTGAAGCAATTCGCGTAATTCGTGGGTAGTGATGAACTAACGGGCAGTAAGCCCCCCACCTTAAAATTCAGCGGAAGCTAAGAAGTTAGGTGGGATCAGGCTGCCCATAAAAGCCCGATTGGTTCAACTAATAATCAGTGGGGATGAACAAAACCCCCACTGATTAAAGTTTCACTTTATCCTAGTAAGGTATTTATAGGATAGGGTAAAAATATGTAAAAAGGCAATCTACCGAATGGCAGATTGCCTTTTTACAATGGAAGGGGAAGAAAAAATGATTATTCATATTTTGGCAGGAGGACCTTTGGAATATTGCGCAGATTTTGCTCGATATGAGAATGAGGAAGTAGTGTGGGCAGCGGTTGATAGGGGAGTATACCGTCTATTAAAGAAAGGGATTACCCCGGCTGTTGCGTTTGGAGATTACGATTCAGTTACTGAAGAAGAATTAGTATGGATGGGACAGCAAACGAACGAATTACATATTGTTCCGCGGGAAAAAGATCAAACGGATTTAGAAATTGCAATCAACTGGGCATTAGGACAGAAGCCGGCACTAATTCGTATTTTTGGTGCTACCGGTGGAAGGCTTGATCACGGTTTGGCAAATATACAAATGCTTTTAAAAGGGTTAGAAGTAGAGATAGAAATGTGTATTGTGGACAATAAAAATGAAATAACAGTTAAAAAAGTGGGTACACATATAATTGAAGAAAATAAAAATTTTCCTTATGTATCTTTTGTACCAGTTACTGAAATAGTGGAAGGGATTACATTGTTTGGTTTTAAGTACCCTCTTACTAATAAAACAATAGAGTGGGGATCAACGCTTTGTATTAGTAACGAACTCGTTGAGGAAAAAGGTACTTTTTCATTTACTTCTGGCATATTAATGTTGATAAGAAGCACTGATTGAAGAAACAATTTTGCTCCTTACATCATATAGTGACCAAGTGGAGTAATGGGGATTAGGAGGGAAACCATGAGATTTTATACAATTAAGTTACCTAAATTTCTTGGTGGAATTGTTCGTGCAATGTTAAATACCTTCAAAAAAGATTAAAAAAAGCACCTATCACCGGTGCTTTTTCCATTGTTATAGTAAAAAAAGAGCCTATCGGCTCTTTTTTTTATTATTAAACACGTTCGATTTTGCCAGATTTTAATGCTCTAGCAGAAACGTAAACACGTTGAACTTTTCCGTCGATGCGTACGCGAACTTTTTGAAGGTTAGCGCCCCACTTACGTTTTGTAGCGTTCATTGCGTGAGAACGAGAGTTACCAGAACGAGCTTTTCTTCCAGTAATAGCACAAACACGAGCCATTTATATTTCCCTCCCTTGATACCTTACCATACGTAATTTTTCAATGTTAGTCTTTTATGCGATGCTAAAAACACTACTATAATTTAACACAACTAAAAAGAGAATGCAACACCGTAGAAAAAAGAAATCAAGAAAATTTACTTGACACTATATGTCAATGAAGAAAAGTTGAAATCCATAAAAATTGCTTGACATATTATAGTGGTACATGTTGTATAATAACAATGGACTATTTTGCTCATCATAAAAAAGTGTAATTTAAAACATAAAATATGAGAGTGAAAAGAAAGAACGATGG
>NZ_JAKUDW010000023.1:0-69367 GCF_022662595.1 Bacillus cereus group sp. BfR-BA-01524
AGAATAAGAAGAGCTAACAGTATTGTATTGCCAAGACGTTCCCCGATAATATCTGTTACTTTTATTTTATGTGCGTAAGAAATACCGAAATCCCCTTGTACAGCATTTGAAATCCACCTTACATATTGAGTGGGAATAGGATCGTTTAAACCTAGTTTTTCACGTTGTTCTTCGAGCACTTTTGGATCGGCTTTTGGGTTTGCTAGTTCAGCGCCACTTAATGCATCACCTGGCATTGCCTTAGCCAGTGTAAAGACGAGTACGCTTAATATGAATAATTGCGGTATCATAACTAAAACCCGGCGTAATATAAATTTCCACATGTTTTATCACTCCCTTAAGGTAATGCCACCCGGTGTGTTGGCGAGATTGGTTTTAAATCGTAAGCACGACCATTTTCATTGAAATAATTTTCGTATGATTTCTCATACTCAACGCTTACCTCACGACGCAATTTACGTTGTTGCTCGCGGTTTTCTGGACGAATATCAGGAATAGCTGATATTAGGCGCTTCGTATAGATGTGCTGTGGATTATTATAAATTTCAGCACTAGTTGCTTCTTCCACAATGCGTCCGCGATACATAACACCGATACGGTCACACATATGGCGAATTACACCTAAATCATGACTAATAAATAGGTATGTTAGTCCGAGTTCAGATTGTAAATCTTGTAAGAAGTTTAAAACTTGAGCTTGTACCGACACGTCAAGTGCAGATACAGGTTCGTCCGCGATAATAAGCTTCGGTTTTAATGTAAGTGCGCGTGCAATACCAATCCGCTGTCTTTGTCCACCGGAAAATTCATGTGGGTATTTATACATAGACTCAGGATTTAAGCCAACTTTATCAAGATAATCTTGAACAGCTCTACGCTCTTCATCAGGTGAGAGTTTCTCAAAATTTCGAAGTGGTTCAGCGATAATATCCATAACACGTTTCTTCGGGTTTAAGGATGAATAAGGATCTTGAAAAATCATCTGAATATCTTTTCGTTGTTCTCTTAGTTCTGAGCGACTTAATTTTGTTAAATCTCTATTATTAAAATGAATACTACCGCCTGTCGCTTTTGTTAAGTGCATAATTGCTTTTCCAGTTGTTGATTTGCCGCTCCCAGATTCCCCAACGATTCCGTATGTTTCGCCAGGTTGTAGTTCGAAGCTTACGCCATCAACAGCGCGAACGTAATCTAATGTACGACCGAAAACACCACCTTTAATTGGAAAATGTACTTTTAAATCTTCTACTTTAAGCAGTGCCATGAGTTACGTCATCTCCTTTCTTATGTTGGAAGTTGAAGTGTTTGTAGCAAGTGCAACGTACCCAATGGTCTTGTTTTACTTCATGTAAAACGGGATTTTCTTCATGTTGATCAGGTCTAATCCATGGAATCCGTGCTTGGAATCGACAACCTGTGCGAGGTAACTTAGCTAATGTCGGTACAACGCCTTGAATAACATGTAATTTTTCTTTTTCAGCAGATGTAGACGGGATTGAATTTAATAAGGAACGAGTATATGGATGAAGAGGGTTATTAAAAATCTCTTCGACTGTTCCTGTTTCTACAACTTGTCCTGCATACATAACGACGATACGATCAGCGGTTTCGGCCACGACGCTTAAATCGTGTGTAATTAAGATGATGCCCATTTTCGTTTGTTCTTGAATGGAACGTAATAAATCTAAAATTTGCGCTTGAATGGTTACGTCAAGTGCAGTTGTTGGCTCATCTGCAATAATGAGCCCTGGCTTACAAGCAATTGCAATTGCGATAACAATTCTTTGTCTCATTCCGCCAGATAATTCGTGTGGGTATTGTTTATATGTAAGTTCTGGTTTTGGAATACCAACTTGATGGAGTAGTTCTAAAGTGCGTTCTTTCTTTTCTGCTTTCGAAAGACTTGTATGGTAGTCTAAGTTTTCTTCAATTTGTTTTCCAACTGTCATAAGAGGATCGAGTGCTGTAAGAGGTTCTTGGAAAATCATTCCGATATTTGAACCGCGTACTTTGTTTATTTCGGCGGTTGACATGCTTAGTAAGTCCTTATCTCTATAGTAAAGCTGCCCTTGTAATTTTGTATTTGCTTCATTATGCAGTCGCATAATAGAAAGGGCAAGTGCACTTTTTCCGCAACCTGATTCACCAACTATCGCGACAATCTCATTTTCATGGACAGTTAACGAAACGTTATCAACTGCTGCATGATATTGATCTTGTATGCGAAAGGAAGTTTGCAAGTTTTCAATACGAAGAAGTGGATTCTTCATGGCTATCCCTCCATCTTTTCTGAAAAGACTAAATATTTTGTATGTTGTTATTTTAATATAAATTGACAATGTTTGACAAGGATAAGTTGAAAAAATATTCAAAAATCTTTTTATATAAAAGTGGAATGCAGTTGTATTAGGTATTGAAGTGATTTGGAAGCGCTAACATATATATGAGAGGAAAATAAATCTTTTGTAAGAAAAAAGATTTATATGTAGAAAAAAGAGAGGCATTCTGGAAAGAATGGTCTCTCTTTTTTTGATAAGTATAATATTTGTACTTAAGCTTGCTTTTGTTTTGTTGACCCTGTATTTAAAGTAAGGGCAAGGAAGAACATTGCAAGTATGCAAGATGCAAGTAATAAGATGAATCCGCCATCCCATCCGAATGCATCTACGATAAAGCCCATAGCGGCACTAGCGAAAGCAGCTCCGCCTAAGTAACCGAAGAATCCAGTTAAGCCTGCTGCTGTTCCAGCAGCTTTCTTTGGTGCTAAGTCAAGAGCGTGTAGACCAATTAGCATAACCGGTCCGTAAATTAAAAATCCAATTGCGACAAGTGCGATACTATCAACCATTGGATTACCAGGAGGGTTTAACCAGTAAACAAGAACTGCGATAAATACACCAACCATAAATAAAATACCAGCAGGTGCACGACGTCCTTTAAATAGTTTATCACTCATCCATCCGCAAAGAAGTGTACCTGGAATACCAGCCCATTCATATAGAGCGTAAGCAGTACGTGAGCTACTATGAGTAAAGCTTTTTTCTTCTACTAAATAAGTAGGAGCCCAGTCTACAACGCCGTAACGTACGAAATATACGAAAACGTTCGCAATAGCGATGTACCATAAAAACTTATTGTTTAGTACGTATTTAAATAAAATTTCTTTTGCCGAAAGTTCGCGTTCGCGATCTTTTATTTTCTCATCTGGTGGATATTCTCCAGTATGCTCTTCAATAGAAGGTAGTCCACAAGATTGAGGCGTATCTTTCATTGTAATTAATACATAAATACCAACTAAAATTGAAAGAATACCTGGGAAGTAAAAAATACTTTTCCAGTCATCTGCGAAGAAGTATAAGCCTAATGTTACAAGAGAAGGCATAAGCGCGCCGCCGACATTATGAGCGACGTTCCAAATAGACATTTTTGTACCACGTTCGCTAATAGAGAACCAGTGAACCATCGTACGGCCACAAGGAGGCCAGCCCATACCTTGTACCCATCCATTTAAAAACTGAAGTACAAACATAAGTATAATGCTCGTTGTAATGAAAGAAAATGAGCCGAAAATAATATTAATGATACCTGATAAAAATAGCCCAGCTGCTAAAAAGTAGCGAGGATTACAACGATCGGATACGATACCCATCAAGAATTTACTTAATCCGTAAGCGATAGATACTGCTGAAAGGATAACCCCAAGTTCCCCTTTACTAAAGCCTTGCTCGATTAAGTATGGCATTGCTAGTGAAAAGTTTTTTCGAACAAAGTAGTAGCCTGCATAACCGATGAAGATACCTAAGAATACTTGTAAACGTAATTTACGGTATTCGCTATCAACGCGATCAGCTGGTAAGCGTTCCGCGTGGGGCGCAGGTTTAAATAATTGTGTGAAAAACATAAAATGAAAATCCTCCCCTAATTAATTCGAAGCGTTTTAAGACAGAGAATATAAAAAGGCCATGAAATATAAAAAAGTTTCCTTTTTTATGATTCATAGCCGTGTACTCCGTTTCTCCGTGACTGTCAATATTAACTTCGTCGAAAATTATACAACTTTGTGACAAAAATGTAAACGTTTTTATGAATAAAAGTATTGACGGATTTTGTTCGCGGGATTAATATTTAAATACGTTAAATATTTTATTGTTTAAATAAGAGGTGGATAACATGCCAAATGATATGACGCATATCGATAAAATTCAAGCTCTTGCCTTTTCGATTGGAAAGAAAATGCAGACGGAGTTATTAGAACAAATGCAAGCAACAGGACTTACACCACCGCAGTTTTATATTTTAAAGATTTTAGATCATTATGGGGCTTCAAGAGCGACAACATTAGCAAAAAAGATGTATGTGAAGCCTAGCGCGATTACAGTGATGATTGATCGTCTAATCGATCAAGAACTTGTAGAACGCTATCACGACAAAGATGACCGTCGTGTTGTCATCATCGAGTTAACGAAAAAGGGGAAAGCTAGAGTAGAAGAGGCAATGACAGCTCGCAACGAGCATATTGCAAAATACTTTTCACATTTAGAGTTGCAAGAAAGAGAAGATTTATTACGTCTCTTTGAGAAGTTAGAAACCATTATTTGCGGGACACAAGAGAAAAAAGAGAATAACTAAGAGGAATTGAGGAGATTACATGGAGCAACAAGAAAATCAAAATAGAAAGTTGTTGTTAATCGGTTTAGTAATCGCGATGCTATTTGCTGCATTAGATGGAACAATTGTTGGTACAGCAATGCCACGTATCGTCGGTGACCTAGGCGGATTAAGTTTAATGACATGGTTAACAACGGCATATATGTTAACATCAACGACAGTTGTACCAATTGCAGGTAAATTAGCGGATTTACTTGGTCGTCGTAACGTATATATAACAGGGCTAGTTATTTTCATGATTGGTTCGGCGTTATGTGGTATGGCGAATGGTATGACAGAATTAATTATTTTCCGTGGTATTCAAGGTCTTGGTGGCGGTATTATGATGCCAATGGCTATGATTATTATTGGAGATATGTTCACGGGAAAAGAACGTGCGAAATGGCAAGGTATTTTTGGTGCGTTATACGGTCTTGCTTCTGTAATTGGACCACAAGTTGGTGGTTGGATTGTAGATGCAGTGAACTGGAGATGGGTATTCTACATTAACTTACCGGTTGGTATTTTAGCAACAATCTTTATTGCAATGGGATTAAAATCACATAAACAAACAGGACCAATTAAAATTGATATCGCTGGAATCTTTACGATGATTCTAGGTGTTGTAAGTTTATTACTTGCGCTAACGTTTGGCGGAAAAGATTATGCATGGGATTCTTGGCAAATTATCGGTTTATTTGCACTAGCTGTAATTGGTATCGTTAGCTTTGTTATTGTTGAAACGAAAGCTGAAGAGCCGATTTTACCAATGCATTTCTTTAAAAATCGCACATTTACAATACTGAATGCGATTGGATTCTTTATGAGTATTGGAATGTTCGGCGCGATTATGTTTGTACCATTCTTCATGCAAGGTATTGTAGGAGTAAGTGCTGCTGAATCAGGAACAATTATGACTCCAATGATGATTACAATGATTGTAATGAGTATTATCGGTGGGCAACTTGTACTAAAAGTTGGTGTAAAACCACAAATTATCGCAGGTATGCTTATTATGGCCGGTGGTTTCTGGTTATTAACAACGATGGATATGCACACAACGAAGCTTACAGCTACTTCTTATATGATGGTTATCGGTTTAGGAATGGGTCTTGTAATGCCGACATTAACATTAGCGTTACAAGAAAGCTTCCCGAAAAAAGACCTTGGTGTCGTAACGTCATCAAGTCAGTTCTTCCGTCAAATTGGTGGAACATTTGGTATTACAATTTTAGGGTCAATTATGAATAACACTTCAGGTACAACGTTAACAAATAAATTAGTACCTGTATTAGATACATTCCCGAAAGAAGCGGGACAAATGGTAACGAAATTTAAAGATATGATTCACACAGATCCACAAGGTTTATATTCGATGCTATTTAGCCCAGAGGCATTAAAACAAATGCCAGAAGCGTTTGCTAACAGCATTGTACCTATTTTGAAAAACTCTTTAGTAGACTCGCTTCATACTGTATTCTTAACAGGATTAGTATTTATCGTAGTAGGTGCCATCTTTACGATTTTCTTACAAAAAATTAAACTATCAGATCGTAAAAAAGATGCTGAAGAGCCTGCTGTAGAAGAAAAAGAAAAAACTGTATCATACTCGTAATGAAGAAGCATCGCCTTATGGCGGTGCTTTTTTGAGTATAACCTTAAAAGCTTTTTAGTGAGAAATGATTGACGTATTTTTAGAAATACGTTATATTATTTTCTGTAAACGGTTACATGAAATGAGGAGAAAAGAGAATGAGTACGATTAAAGACGTTGCGAAATTAGCGGGAGTATCTGTTGCGACCGTTTCCAGAGTTTTAAATAAAAATGGATATGTTCACGAAGATACATTAAAAAAGGTAGAGCGTGCAATTGAGATGTTAGATTATAAGCCTAGTACAGTAGCGCGTTCACTGTATAATAAAAAGTCTCGTTTAATTGGCTTAGTTGTTCCAAATATCGTGAATCCGTTCTTTCCAGAAGTTGCACGTGCCGTAGAAGATGTAGCACATAAACAAGGTTACACAGTTGTCCTTTGTAACTCTGATGAAAGTTTAGAAAAAGAGAAACAATACATTGATGTACTTAGACAAAATAATGTAGATGGATTTATTGTAGCAACGAATCCACAAAATAGTGTTAATTACATGAATTTATCTGTCCCGGTTGTTGCGATTGACCGTATGTTTAATGAGCGTATTCCTACTGTATATGCAGATAACTATGCAGGAAGTCAGGCTGCGACAAAGTTGTTACTAGATAAAGGATGTAAACATATTGCACATATTCGCGGTCCACGTGATGTGAGTACTGCAAATGAACGTTTTGAAGGTTTTGTAGACGTTATTACGCAAAATAATCTTTCGTATATGATTGCAGAGAGTACGTTTGATCCAGCAAATAGTGAGCGTGTAGCGATGGAATTATTAGAAGAATACCCGCATATTGATGGTATTGTTGCTGGGAATGATTTAATTGCGATTGGTATTGTAAAGGCCGCACTTCAAAAGGGGATTGCCATTCCAGATGATTTACAAATTATCGGATTTGATGGAATTTCTTTAACAGAAATGATGTATCCATCTATTACAACAGTTGCACAACCGATATATGAAATGGGAAAAATTGCAACAGAGTTGTTGTTAGAGCAAATGGAAGGAAATACATTAGAAGAGAAACACTATCGTTTGCCGATTGAAATTATAGAACGAAATACAACGAAGTAAGGAGATGAAACAGATGCCAAATATTGCAGTAGTAGGAAGCATTTCAATGGACTTAGTGGCTGTTTCAAAAAAACGGCCGAAAGCAGGAGAAACAGTAATTGGTGAAGCGTTTCATACAATCCCAGGAGGGAAAGGGGCAAACCAAGCAGTTGCTGCAGCTAGGTTAGGAGCAAATGTAGCAATGGTTGGAGCTGTAGGAAATGATGATTATGGAACAGTAGTTAGAAAAAATTTAGAGAACGAACGCATTTTTATCGATTATGTGGTACCGGTTACAGATAGAACGACAGGAATTGCTCATATCGTTTTAGCAGAAGAAGATAACAGTATTGTTGTCGTACAAGGTGCAAATGCTCTTGTAAATAAGTCAGTTGTAGATTGCTCCAAAGACCTTCTTGTAAAAGCGGATATGGTTGTTCTTCAACTAGAAATTCCACTTGAAACAGTAAAATATGTATTGGCTATTTGTGAGGAGCATAATATTCCTGTTATGTTGAATCCAGCGCCAGCACAAGTTTTATCAGAAGAAATTTTAGAAAAAGCAACTTATATTACGCCAAATGAACATGAGTGCCGCATCGTATTAAATGATTTTACATCACCAATTGAAGATTTACTGGCTAAATATCCAAATAAACTATTGATGACAGAAGGTTCTAACGGTGTTCGTTTCTATAATGGCAAGGAGATTGTACATGTTCCTAGCATTGCTGTTGATGTAGTGGATACAACTGGAGCTGGTGATACATTTAATGGTGCGTTAGCAGTTGCACTTTCTGAAGGAGAGACACTTCAAAAAGCAATTCGCTTCGCGAATATTGCCGGTGGTCTTTCTGTAACGAAACTTGGAGCACAGGGCGGTATGCCAACGAGAGATCGAGTACGTGAAGTGCAGGTGATTGTTGGATGAAAAAGCATGGTGTATTAAACAGTGAAATCGCGGCAGTCCTTGCTTCACTTGGGCATACAGATACGGTTGTAATTGCTGATTGCGGATTACCGATTCCGGATGGAGTAAAACGAATTGATTTAGCTGTTGAGATTGGAAAACCGAGTTTTTTAGAGGTGTTACAAGTTGTAGCTGATGATATGGCAATCGAAAAAGTGACGTTAGCAGAAGAAGTCATTATAAATAATGCGGAAGTAAATAAAGAAATAGAGCAGAAATTAATAGAGCCAGCATTTGAGTATGTATCTCACGAACAATTTAAAGAGCATACAAAGAAAGCGAAGGCGATTATTCGTACAGGCGAGGCTACGCCTTATGCAAATGTAATTTTACATGCAGGCGTGATTTTTTAATAAAGGGAAGTGATGGGAATGCATATTGAAATGAAAAACATTTCAAAGGCGTTCAATGGTAATCCTGTTTTGAAGAATGCACAGTTTATGATTGAAACAGGAGAAGTCCATGCATTGATGGGGGAAAATGGAGCGGGTAAATCAACGCTCATGAAGATTTTAACAGGTGTATACAAAAAAGATGGTGGGACAATCACGATTGATGGGCAAGAGCGTACCTTTAAAAATGCGAAAGAAGCTGAAGAGTACGGCATAGCATTTATACATCAAGAACTAAACATATTGCCGAATTTAACAGTAGCTGAAAATATGTTTCTCGGTAAAGAGTTAATGTATGGGAAAACAGGTATTTTACGCACTCGACAAATGAACGCGATTGCGCAGCAGCAACTAGCAGAGCTAGGATTGCATGTAAGAGGCGCTATGTTAGCAGAGGAACTATCGGTTGGACAACAGCAAATTATCGAAATTGCGAAAGCGTTAATGACAAACGCGAGCGTTATTATTATGGATGAACCTACTGCGGCACTGACGGATCGTGAAATCGAAACGCTCTTTACAGTAATCAATAAGTTACGTAAAGAAGGTGTTTCATTCGTGTACATTTCGCATCGTATGGAAGAGATTTTCTCAATATGTGATGCCATTACGATTTTGCGTGATGGAGAATACGTCGGAAAGAGAGTAATTCCAGAAACGTCATTTGATGAAGTAGTGAGTATGATGGTGGGGCGCAGCATTGGTGAACGTTACCCAGAGCGAAATAGTCAAATTGGTGATGTCATTTTTGAAATGCGTAACGGAACGAAAAAAGGAAAATTTGAAAATGTTTCGTTTCAAGTAAGAAAAGGTGAAATCCTTGGTGTAGCTGGTTTGATGGGGGCTGGACGCACTGATATTATGAAAGCGATATTTGGTTATGAACCTTTAGATTCTGGACAAATTTTTATAAATGGACAAGAGGTAAAAATTGATAGTCCAATAGATGCAATTAGACAAAGAATTGCTTTCATTACAGAAGATAGAAAGTCTGAAGGGTTAGTGTTAGATTTTTCAATTCGAGAAAATTTAGCTTTACCGAATTTAGAAAGTCTTTCAAAGGGAAGTGTTCTAAGTAACGAGCTAGAACAGCAGTTTACAGAAGATATGATGAAGCTTCTTAATGTGAAAGCATCTAGCGGGGAGCAGACAGTGAAATCTCTTTCTGGTGGAAATCAGCAAAAGATTGTAATCGCAAAATGGCTAGGCATTCATCCGCAATTACTTATTTTAGATGAGCCAACAAGAGGTGTAGATGTTGGAGCGAAAAAAGAAATTTACTCTATCATGAATAAGCTTACAGAGCAAGGCGATGCCGTTATTATGGTATCATCTGAGCTTCCGGAAGTTTTAGGGATGAGTGATCGAGTTCTTGTCATTCATGAAGGAAAAATCGGCGGCATTTTAGGGAAAGATGAGGCATCACAAGAGTCTATTATGGCACTAGCTACAGGGGGAGAGTAAGGATGGCTAAGAAGGGGAATGTATTACAACAACTCGGTTCTTTAATCGGTTTAGTATTAATTATCGTCGTAATTACAGCTTTAAATCCAGCGTTCATTGAAATTCCAAATTTATTTAATATACTGCGTCAAGTATCGATTAATGCGCTTATTGCATTCGGAATGACCTTCGTAATTTTAACAGGGGGTATTGACTTATCGGTAGGTTCTATTTTAGCATTATCAAGTGCACTTGTTGCTGGAATGATGGCAAGTGGCATGGATCCGTTCCTTGCAATGGCAGTTGGACTATTAGCAGGTCTTGTAATGGGAATTGTAAACGGTATCATCATTGCGAAAGGAAAAGTAGCTCCATTTATTGCAACTTTAGCAACAATGACTATTTTTCGTGGGTTGACGCTTGTTTATATGGACGGACGTCCGATCACTGGTCTTGGTGATCATTTAATGTTCCAAATGTTTGGCCGCGGTTATTTTCTTGGTATTCCGGTACCAGCTGTTACAATGATGATCGCTTTCGCAGTACTGTACTTCATTTTGAAGAAAACGACATTTGGCCGTCGTACATTTGCAATTGGTGGAAATGAAGAAGCAGCAGCACTGTCAGGTATTAATGTTACGAGAATTAAAGTAATGATTTACGGTCTTTCCGGAATTTTGGCAGCGCTTGCAGGTATTGTCTTAACATCACGACTAGATTCTGCACAGCCGACTGCAGGTACTTCTTACGAATTAGATGCAATTGCAGCAGTTGTATTAGGTGGAACAAGTCTTTCTGGGGGAAGAGGATGGATTGTTGGTACATTCATCGGTGTACTAATTATCGGTGTACTAAATAACGGTTTAAATTTATTAGGTGTATCTTCTTTCTTCCAACAAGTTGTAAAAGGACTTGTAATCTTACTAGCTGTATTAATTGATCGCCGAAAAGAAGCATAATGGAGGGACAGTTCATGAAGAAATGGTTACTTATACTCGTTGCATGTATTATGGTCATTACTGCTGGTTGTTCAATGGAACCACCAGAATGGGCAAAGGATTCTAGCGATAAAGGTCGAAATAAAACTATTAAAGTTGGATTCTCTGTTTCAACTTTAAATAATCCCTTCTTTGTAACTTTGAAAAAGGGTGCAGAAAAGAAAGCGAAAGATAGCGGCATCGAATTGATTGCTGTTGATGCGCAAAATGATGCAGCGAAGCAAACGAACGATGTTGAAGATTTAATTCAAAAGGGTGTCGATGTAGTTGTTATTAATCCGACCGATTCAGATGCTGTTGCTTCAGCGGTAAGTGCGGCAAATGCAGCAAATGTTCCTGTTATTACAGTAGACCGCGTTGCGAATTCAGGTAAGGTTGTTTCTCACATTGCTTCTAACAATATCGAAGGTGGTCAAATGGCTAGTGATTACATTCGTGAATTAGTCGGCGAAGGAGCAAACGTTGCTGAGTTAGAAGGAATCCCTGGATCGTCTGCTGCTCGTGAACGTGGGAAAGGATTCCATAACGTAGCCGATAAGTCTTTAAAAGTAGTTGCCAAACAAGCGGCTGATTTTGATAGAGCGAAAGGATTATCTGTTATGGAAAACATTTTGCAAGCAAATAGCGATATTAAAGCCGTGTTTGCGCATAACGACGAGATGGCATTAGGTGCACTTGAAGCATTGAAGTCTGCTGGAAAAACAGATGTAGTAGTTGTTGGATTTGATGCAACTGAAGATGCTGTGAAAGCGGTTAACGATGGGCGTATGGCTGCAACAGTCGCTCAAAAACCGGAATTAATCGGAGAGAAGGCGATGCAAACAGCAAAAGAGATAACACAAGGTAAAAAAGTGGACAAATCTATTCCGATTGAATTAGAGCTTATTAAGAAAAATAAATAAATATAAAATGAAAATTAGGAAGGAAGAATAACAAATGAAATTCTTTATTGATACAGCAAACATTAACGAAATTAAAGAGGCAAATGCATTAGGCGTAGTAGCTGGAGTAACGACAAACCCATCACTTGTAGCAAAAGAAGGCGTAGATTTCCATGAGCGTATTCGTGAAATTTGCAGCTTTATAGAAGGACCTGTAAGTGCAGAAGTAATTAGCTTAGAAGCTGATAAAATGATTGAAGAAGGAAAAGAATTAGCGAAGATTGCTCCAAACGTTGTTGTAAAAGTTCCAATGACAACAGAAGGTTTAAAAGCAGTAAAAGCGTTCTCTGATTTAGGAATTCGTACAAACGTTACATTAGTATTCTCAGCAGTTCAAGCATTACTTGCAGCTCGCGCTGGTGCAACATATGTTTCACCATTCTTAGGTCGTTTAGATGATATCGGTCATAACGGTATGGATTTAATTCGTCAAATCGCAGAAATCTTTGCAATTCATGGCATCGAAACAGAAATCATTGCAGCATCTGTACGTCACAGCGTTCACGTAACTGATGCAGCATTAAACGGTGCACATATTGCAACAATCCCAGCAAACGTAATTGCTTCATTAGTGAAGCACCCATTAACAGATCAAGGAATTGAGAAATTCTTAGCTGATTGGGAAAAAACACAAGAGAAATAATAGAAAATCAAGAATCCTAGTTTAATTGACTAGGATTCTTTTTATTTAAAAGAATTTTCATGCAATTTTGCATATTGTCTTTTAAATTTGTTATATAAGATATTTAATATATATCACATAACTCTTTATTTTTCATATTTCGATATAAAGTGAAACTTTAATCAGTGGGGGCTTTGTTCATCAGCACACTGAGTATTAGTTTTACCAAGGGATAAACAGATAGAGGGTCTGACCAGAAAACTGGAGGGCATGATTCTATAACAGAAAGTTCAATGTTTATAGAATTATGTCTTTTTATATAGGGAGGGTAGTAAACAGAGATTTCGACAAAAACGCACCGATTTATCTGAATTTTAAGTTTTATAAAAGGAGAGAAATGGAATGAGAAGAAAAGCCCCATTTAAAGTGTTGTCATCATTAGCAATTGCAGCAATTATCGGATGCACATCTGTAATGAGTGCGCCGTTAGCATATGCAGAAACGCCAGCAAAAGAGAAAGAGAATGTGTCTACAACGCCAATTGATTACAATTTAATTCAAGAAGATCGTTTAGCGGAAGCTTTGAAAGAAAGAGGAACAATTAATCCAGCATCTTCTAAAGAAGAGACGAAAAAGGCTGTCGAGCAATATATTGAAAAGAAACAAGGAGATCAGGCGAACAAAGAAATTCTTCCAGATGCTCACTCACAAGAAACGTCTGATTTCACAAAAAAATTAAAAGAGAAAAAGATGGAAGAAAAGGAAAATGTAAAAAAGACTGAAAAAAATATTAATCTTGAGCAAAAGCCAGAACCAAATAAAAAGCAATTGAATGGGCAAGTTCCAACTTCAAAAGCAAAGCAAGCTCCATATAAAGGATCTGTTCGATCAGATAAAGTATTAGTGCTACTCGTTGAATTTAGTGATTATAAACATAATAATATTGATCAAACACCAGGTTATATGTATTCGAAAGACTTTAGTAGAGAACATTATCAAAAGATGTTGTTCGGTAAGGAGCCTTATACATTATTTGATGGTTCAAAAGTAAAAACGTTTAAACAATACTATGAAGAGCAGTCTGGTGGTAGTTATACGACAGACGGATATGTAACGGAGTGGCTAACAGTTCCAGGAAAAGCATCTGATTATGGAGCTGATGGTAGCAGTGGTCACGATAATAAAGGTCCGAAAGGTGCACGTGATTTAGTGAAAGAAGCTTTGCATGCAGCTGCTGAGAAAGGACTAGATTTATCTCAATTTGATCAATTTGATAGATATGATACAAACGGGGATGGGAATCAAAATGAACCTGACGGTGTAATTGATCATTTAATGGTAATCCATGCTGGTGTTGGTCAAGAAGCAGGTGGTGGTAAATTAGGTGATGATGCGATCTGGTCACATCGTTCAAAATTAGCAGTAGATCCAGTAGCGATTGAAGGTACAAAATCAAAGGTAGATTACTTTGGTGGAAAAGTAGCAGCACATGATTACACAATTGAACCAGAAGATGGAGCTGTAGGTGTGTTTGCGCATGAATTTGGACATGATCTTGGATTACCAGATGAATATGACACGAAATATACTGGAAATGGTTCACCTGTCGAAGCTTGGTCATTAATGAGTGGAGGTAGTTGGACAGGAAAAGTCGCAGGAACGGAGCCGACAAGTTTTTCACCACAAAATAAAGACTTCTTACAAAAGAATATGGGTGGCAACTGGGCAAGAATATTAGAAGTAGATTACGATAAAATTAAGAGTGGTGTGGGAGTTCCTACCTATATTGATCAAAGTGTTACGAAATCAAATCGTCCAGGCGTTGTACGTGTTAACTTACCAGGTAAAAGTGTTGAAACGATTAAACCGGAGTTTGGAAAGCATGCATATTATAGTACAAGAGGCGATGATATGCATACAACGTTAGAGACACCATTCTTTGATTTAACAAAAGGAACAAATGCAACATTCAATTATAAAGCAAATTATGAGTTAGAAGCAGAGTGCGATTTCGTCGAAGTACATGCAGTAACAGAAGATGGAACGAAAACATTAATTGATAGGCTTGGAGAAAAAGTAGTCCAAGGAGATAAAGATACAACAGATGGGAAATGGATTGATAAATCATATGATTTAAGTCAATTTAAAGGGAAAAAAGTGAAACTACAATTCGACTATATTACAGATCCGGCTGTAACATATAAAGGTTTTGCGATGGATAATGTGAATGCAACTGTTGATGGACAAGTTGTATTTTCTGATGATGCAGAAGGACAGTCTAAAATGAATTTAAATGGTTTTGTTGTTTCTGATGGGACAGAGAAGAAAGCTCATTATTACTACTTAGAATGGAGAAACTATGCGGGATCAGATAATGGATTAAAAGCAGGAAAAGGTCCAGTGTATAATACAGGTCTTGTCGTTTGGTATGCAGATGATAGCTTTAAAGATAACTGGGTTGGGGTGCATCCAGGTGAAGGATTCCTTGGGGTTGTAGATTCTCATCCAGAAGCACTTGTTGGTAATTTGAACGGGAAACCAGCGTACGGTAATACGGGCATGCAAATTGCAGACGCTGCATTTTCATTTGATCAAACACCAGCATGGAGTGTAAATTCGTTAACACGTGGACAATTTAATTATAATGGATTACAAGGTGTTACAACATTTGATGATTCAAAAGTATATAGTAATAAACAAATTGCTGATGCAGGACGCAAAGTTCCAAACCTTGGACTTAAATTCCAAGTTGTTGGACAAGCAGAAGATAAGTCGGCAGGTGCTGTTTGGATTAGACGTTAATAAAATAAAAGCACATTCTTCAAATGAAGGATGTGCTTTTTAATTTGTACAGTAAGTTATTATTTTAGTTCATGTAATACAAATGTTTATTCATGTGTAGTGTATCAAATTATGTGGGGAAAGGAAATATTTCCGAGGAAATTGTCGAAGTATCGTCGGTATTTATAAACTTTCTTTTTAAAAGAAGAGAAGTATTATTGCCTTTACGGCCCAATTTATTTACATTGTTATTTGGTTATACACAAAAGTAATATATTGGGCAAAAAAGAGTTCTATTCGATAGGGCTCTTTTTATAGATAGAAAGGAGTAAGCGATAAATGAAAGAAGTTATTGGATGTCCACAGTGTGAAGGGGATATTACTGTACAACATATTATTGATCTCCCGCATCCTTTTTCATTAAGGTGTCCACATTGTAAGGTGAAGTTGAAAGAAATAAGGATAACGCCATGTTTAATATTAGCGATGATTTGTATAATTCCACTGTTTATTATTATTGGAGAGAGTATTAAGGAATTACTAGTAAAATATTTTTCTATTGTAGACAATGTACCAACTGTACTTATTTTCTTTTTATTTTGTTATCCATTGTATTATTTCTATGAAAAATATAATGCTATATTATTTATTAAATATGGTTTGTTGAAAGTTAAAAGTTGAATTGAATAGGAGATTGTCATTATGCTTTGGAAAATATATTTAGTTATTGTAGCAATGTTAGCTATTATTTCGTTAGTAAGGGGTATGTTTCAAACACCAATTCAAAAGTTTGACTTTGTAGTATCTATTATTATGTGGATAGGGCTCTTTGGTTTTGTATTTGATATACAAATATTAACCCCAATCGTTTGGAAATGTATCTTCGTGTTTAGTATTATTTGGACTTTAACTGCAGTTTTTGTTTTTCGTTTATATGAAGAGCGAGATGAGCCGTTACCTTTTATATTTAAAGTAATTGGAATTATTCCAACGCTTCCATTATATTATGGATTATATCAATATGCATTTTAAAAAAGACAACGATGGATTATCCCATCATTGTCTTTTTTACTTTGCTTCTTACATAAATCATCCCAGCAAATGTTAATAAAAATGCTGTCCCGATAATGAAGCTAGCGCTAGGTGATGCTCCGATTGCGCCGACTGTAAAGGAGCCAGCAACAACTCCTAATGAGAAGAAGGCATAAAATAATCCGAATGCCTTTCCGCGATTATCGTCTGTAGTATTTTCAACGAGTAAAGCGTTAATAGACGGGAAGAGGATCGCGAATCCAATTCCATAAATCATCATTACGATAAAGAGCATACCTTTTGTAGCAAATAATCCGAGTAAAGATAATGCGAATGCCATAACTGCAATTCCGATTAGCATTAGTTTCGAACGATTAAATCGATCGTAAATACGATTTGTTGGAAGCAAGAAGAAGAGGATAGCAGTTATACCGAATACACTTAACATCATGCCTGTTGTAGATGCTTTAAGCGCTAATGCCTCAACTTTTACTGGTAACATATAAGTGACAATTCCTTGTGAAAACATTAATGTGAAAGCACCAATATATGCTTGTAATAACGGTTCTGATTTTAAAAGTTCAACCATATCTTCTTTGTTCATCATTTGCGTTCTTGATGTATCTTTTCTTGATACGTTATTTGGTAAGAAGAATAGAGATACGATTGTACCAAGAGCCATTAAAATAGAAATAGTAATGAAGACCCATTCTACGCCAGCTGTTGCTTTCATAATACCGCTGAAAGCAGGTCCGACGATTGCCGCTGTTCCAACAGCAGCACCAGATAGAGCCATTGCTTTTCCTTGTTTTTTTGCATTTGTTTGTTTTGATAAAAATGTAAAGGCAGCAGGAATTAAAAAGCCATCACTAAATCCATGCATAAAGCGAACAACTAATAGTTGTTCACCACTTTGAACAACGGTGTATAACAAGACTATGAAACTCGTAATTCCCATGCTTATATAAAGGATTTTTTTTGCACCAAATTTATCGACAGCGGCTCCAGCAATAATATTACCGATCATATTAGCGAATGAGTACATACCGACAACTAGCCCGATAATAAGAGGAGTTCCTCCAAGGCTTTGAGCGAAAGTACTCATAATAGGTAATTGTGAAAATGTATCTAAAAATGCCACGATAACGATAAAGTAAATAAAATATTTCAAGCGATATTCACCTCTCCTATGCTATTATGGCACAATGCTAATTTCACCTGCAATGAAATTGAATTAACAGATGTGGAAAAAAGTACAAAGTGACAAAATATTGAACGTTATTTGTAAAAAATTAGTGAAAATGCGATTGTTTTTTTGAAATATATGGATAGAAGTATTATAATAGAATCGTAAACTTCACCAGGTTAAGTATATACATAGAGAGGGATGTATAAAATGAAAGCACTACTTTGGCATAATCAACGTGATGTACGAGTAGAAGAAGTACCAGAACCAACAGTAAAACCAGGAACAGTGAAAATCAAAGTTAAATGGTGTGGTATTTGTGGGACAGACTTGCATGAATATTTAGCAGGGCCTATTTTTATTCCAACAGAAGAACATCCATTAACACATGTGAAAGCACCTGTTATTTTAGGTCATGAGTTTAGTGGTGAGGTAATAGAGATTGGTGAAGGAGTTACATCTCATAAAGTGGGAGACCGCGTTGTTGTAGAACCAATTTATTCTTGTGGTAAATGTGAAGCTTGTAAACATGGACATTACAATGTTTGTGAACAACTTGTTTTCCACGGTCTTGGCGGAGAAGGCGGCGGTTTCTCTGAATATACAGTAGTACCAGAAGATATGGTTCATCACATTCCTGATGAAATGACGTATGAACAAGGTGCGCTTGTAGAACCAGCAGCAGTAGCAGTTCATGCAGTACGTCAAAGTAAATTAAAAGAAGGGGAAGCTGTAGCGGTATTTGGTTGCGGGCCAATTGGACTTCTTGTTATCCAAGCAGCTAAAGCAGCAGGAGCAACTCCTGTTATTGCAGTTGAACTTTCTAAAGAACGTCAAGAGTTAGCGAAATTAGCAGGTGCGGATTATGTATTAAATCCAGCAACTCAAGATGTGTTAGCTGAGATTCGTAACTTAACAAATGGTTTAGGTGTAAATGTTAGCTTTGAAGTAACAGGTGTTGAAGTTGTACTACGTCAAGCGATTGAAAGTACAAGCTTCGAAGGACAAACTGTAATTGTTAGTGTATGGGAAAAAGACGCAACAATTACTCCAAATAACTTAGTATTAAAAGAAAAAGAAGTTATTGGTATTTTAGGATACCGTCACATCTTCCCAGCTGTTATTAAATTGATTAGCTCCGGTCAAATTCAAGCAGAGAAATTAATTACGAAAAAAATTACAGTGGATCAAGTTGTTGAAGAAGGATTTGAAGCACTTGTAAAAGATAAAACACAAGTGAAAATTCTTGTTTCACCTAAATAAGATAGAATCGAAAAGAGTAGCCCTTTTCTAGAAATAGAAGAGGGCTACTTTTTTTCTATACTGAAAGGTGATAGACTTTCCTTTGACTAAATGTATTTTTGTTTGGAAGGGAGAATCTAATGCTTTCATTTTTGTTAACTTTAAAGCGAATGTTAAGAGCTTGTTTACGAGCGTGGAAAGATAAAGAATTTCAAGTATTATTCATATTAACAATTTTGACTTTACTATCGGGTACGATTTTTTATAGTACAGTTGAAGGGTTACGTCCTATTGACGCTTTATATTTTAGTGTGGTCACGTTGACGACTGTCGGTGATGGGAATTTTAGTCCGCAAACTGATTTCGGAAAGATATTTACAATCTTATACATATTTATTGGGATTGGATTAGTGTTTGGATTTATTCATAAGTTAGCAGTTAATGTACAATTGCCAAGTATATTATCGAATAGAAAAAAAGAGTAAAGCATGTGGGTGCTTTACTCTTTTTTTACATTAGTTTAGACAAGCCTTAATAATAGTTTATTAAAATGAAAGTGTATTCATTCATTATATTCACTGTGTATAAAGTTATAATGATATGAACATTTGCATATTTTAATTTAGTGATAGAAATTTCGTGAAAGGTGGGATATTCTAGTCATAGGTTAACCGGACGACATCATAGGATCCTAACAAAATGTTTACAATAATTCAATTATAAAATGGAGGATTTTATATGAAAAAGAAAGTACTTGCTTTAGCGGCAGCTATTACATTAGTTGCTCCATTACAAAGTGTTGCATTTGCTCATGAAAATGATGGGGGACAGAGATTTGGAGTTATTCCGCGCTGGTCTGCTGAAGATAAACATAAAGAAGGCGTGAATTCTCATTTATGGATTGTAAACCGTGCAGTTGATATTATGTCTCGTAATACAACACTTGTAAAACAAGAGCGAGTTGCACTATTAAATGAATGGCGTACTGAGTTAGAGAACGGTATTTATGCTGCTGACTATGAAAATCCTTATTATGATAATAGCACATTTGCTTCACATTTCTATGATCCTGACAATGGGAAAACTTATATTCCGTATGCAAAGCAGGCAAAGGAAACTGGAGCTAAATATTTTAAATTAGCTGGTGAGTCTTACAAAAATAAAGATATGAAACAAGCATTCTTCTATTTAGGATTATCTCTTCATTATTTAGGGGATGTAAACCAACCGATGCATGCGGCAAACTTTACGAACCTTTCGTATCCACAAGGATTCCATTCTAAATATGAAAACTTTGTAGATACGATAAAAGATAATTATAAAGTAACGGATGGAAATGGATATTGGAACTGGAAAGGTACGAATCCAGAAGATTGGATTCATGGAGCGGCAGTAGTTGCGAAACAAGATTACGCTGGCATTGTAAATGATAATACGAAAGATTGGTTCGTGAGAGCTGCTGTATCACAAGAATATGCAGATAAATGGCGCGCTGAAGTTACACCAATGACAGGTAAGCGTTTAATGGATGCACAACGTGTTACTGCTGGATACATTCAGCTTTGGTTTGATACGTACGGAAATCGTTAAGTATTTGAAAAAGGTCAAATCTCAGAATAGAGTATTTGGCCTTTTTATCACTATACAATACATGGAGGTATGAAACGTGAAAGGTAAATTGCTAAAAGGTGTACTTAGCTTAGGGGTTGGTTTAGGAGCTTTATATAGCGGAACGTCAGCTCAAGCAGAAGCATCTACAAATCAAAATGATACATTAAAAGTGATGACGCATAATGTATATATGCTATCAACAAACTTATATCCGAACTGGGGACAAAATGAGCGTGCTGATTTAATCGGGGCGGCAGATTATATAAAGAATCAAGATGTTGTTATATTAAATGAAGTGTTTGATAATAGTGCTTCAGATCGTTTATTAGGGAATTTGAAGAAAGAATATCCAAATCAAACAGCAGTATTAGGTCGTAGTAGTGGAAGCGAATGGGATAAAACGTTAGGAAACTATTCATCTTCAACTCCTGAAGATGGTGGCGTTGCGATTGTGAGCAAATGGCCAATCGCTGAAAAGATTCAATATGTATTTGCAAAAGGATGCGGGCCAGATAATTTATCGAATAAAGGATTTGTATACACGAAAATTAAGAAAAATGATCGTTTCGTTCACGTGATTGGGACGCATTTGCAGGCTGAAGATAGTATGTGCGGAAAAACTTCACCAGCATCTGTACGTACGAACCAATTAAAAGAAATTCAAGATTTTATTAAAAATAAAAATATACCAAATAATGAGTATGTGTTAATTGGTGGTGATATGAACGTAAATAAAATAAATGCAGAGAACAATAATGATTCAGAGTATGCATCTATGTTTAAAACATTGAACGCTTCTGTACCATCTTATACTGGACATACAGCGACTTGGGATGCAACGACAAACAGTATTGCAAAATATAATTTCCCTGATAGCCCTGCCGAATATTTAGATTATATTATTGCAAGCAAAGACCATGCGAACCCATCGTATATAGCGAATAAGGTGTTACAGCCGAAATCTCCACAATGGACTGTTACATCGTGGTTCCAAAAATATACGTATAATGATTACTCTGATCATTATCCAGTAGAGGCGACTATTTCTATGAAGTAGTTTCAAAAAGTTTCTTCGTAAAGAAGAAACTTTTTTTATTTGCAAACAGGAAAATCATACTTTCTTTCCAATATGTATAAGACATATTGAGAAGAGGAGAGAAAAATGTGGATCGAGGAATTTTTAAAGAAGTTCCATTACCGTGTGCATTTTTGGATGAAGTGGCTTTAGATAGAAACATTCAATCGATTATAGAGTTAAGTGGAAATAAGAAGATTCGTATAGCGAGTAAATCGTTACGTTCTGTTCCAATTATGCAAAAGATTTTAGCTGCAAATGATCGATTTCAAGGTATTATGTGCTTTTCACCTAGAGAGATTTTATTTTTAATAGAACAAGGATTTAATGATTTATTGCTCGGATATCCTGCTTATGATGAAAGAGCTTTGTATGAAATTAGTTTGCTAACAAAGAAAGGTTTCATTATAACTTGTATGGTGGATTGTGAAGAGCATATTGTGTATTTAGAAAAAATTGCTGAGAAATCTAAAGGATGTTTTCGTGTTTGTTTGGATATTGATATGAGTAGTCGTTTTTTTCAATTTCATTTTGGTGTACAAAGATCCCCGGTAAAAAATGTGCAGGATGCGTTGAAAGTAGTAGAAAAGGTGAGAAGGTCATCATATTTAATGTTAGATGGTGTGATGGGTTATGAAGCTCAAATTGCTGGGGTGGGCGATCATATACCGAATCAATGGCTGAAAAGTAAAGTGATTTCGTATTTAAAGAAGAAATCAGTGTTAGAAGTTAAAGAAAGAAGAGAACATATTGTAAAAGCAATACAAAACCTTGGTATTGAGCTAAGGTTTGTAAATGGAGGGGGAACAGGAAGCATAAAAACAACCGAGAAAGATAATTCAGTTTCAGAGATTACAGTAGGTTCTGCTTTTTATTCTCCGAAGCTGTTTGATTATTATAAAGAGGTGAAATTTCATCCAGCGGTCGGATTTGCCTTACCAGTTGTGCGTAAACCAGCCCCGTTTATTTACACTTGCCTAGGTGGTGGATATATTGCTTCAGGAGCAGTTGGAAAAGATAAAGAGCCTGAAGTTTGGAGACCGAAGGGTGCAAAACTATTAGCTTTAGAAGGTGCTGGCGAGGTACAAACGCCAATTTTTTATAACGGCGAGGAACGAGTGGATATAGGAGAGTCCATTTTGTTTCGTCATAGTAAGGCTGGCGAGTTATGTGAACGCTTTCCTTTTTTGTATCGTGTTAAAAAAGGAGAGATTGTTGGGGAGTATTCAACATATCGGGGGGATGGCCAATGCTTTCTATAAAGGGGAAAAAGTGGAGGAATTGGACAGGGAATGTAGAAGGAACGCCGCATTATACGATGTATCCAGAAAGTATACAAGATGTAGTAGAAGTTGTGGATCTTGCACGAAAAAAGGGGAAGAAAATTCGTGTTGTCGGTTCAGGACACTCGTTTACCCCCCTTGTGCAAACGGAAGAAGTTTTAGTTTCTTTAGATGAATTGAAGGGCATTGTGAATATTGATGCAGAGAAGATGGTTGCTGAAGTATGGGCAGGAACAAAGTTACATGATTTAGGGAAGTTACTTGAGGAAAAAGGTTATGCGCAAGAAAATTTAGGGGATATTGATTCACAATCTATTGCAGGAGCGATTAGTACGGGGACTCATGGAACGGGTATTACCTTTGGGAGTTTATCAACACAAGTTATAGAGATTACGGCAGTTTTGTCTAATGGTGAGAGTATAGTTTGTTCGGAAGCTGAGAACGTAGAATATTGGAGAGCGTTTCAGTTGTCACTTGGAATGTTAGGTATCATTGTAAAGATAAAATTGAAGGTTATTCCAGCGTATGCACTCGTTTATGAAAGTGAAAAACAGTCATTATCTACTGTAATGAACAAACTAGAAGAATATAAGAAGAATCGTCATTTTGAATTTTTCGTTTTTCCTTATTCTGATGAAGTACAAGTGAAATTTACGAACGAAACAACGAATACAGGCAGTGATTTGAAATGGCATAAACTAAAGGTTGAGTTACTTGAAAATAGGATGTTCTCTTTGCTATCTCAAGGGTGTAAATGGTTTCCTTCTATAAGTAAAGGAGTGAGTCGATTATCAGCTAAGGCTGTACCAAACACAAAAATAATTGGCCCGAGCTATGAAGTATTTGCTACATCACGTACGGTACCATTTTATGAAATGGAGTATAGCATTCCCTCAAAGTATATGAGGACGGTTGTAGAAGAAATCTCAAATCTTATTGAAAAGAAAAAGTATAAGGTGCACTTCCCAATCGAATGCCGCTATGTGAAAGGTGATGATATATGGCTTAGTCCAGCCTATGGAAGAGATTCAGCGTATATCGCTGTTCATATGTATAAAGGTATGAAATATGCTGCTTACTTTGGCGAAGTGGAAAAAATTTTTCTGAAGTATGAAGGGCGTCCGCATTGGGGGAAAATGCATACATTATCATATGAGCAATTACAAGATATATATCCAGAGTTTCATTCGTTTTTACAGGTGAGGAAATCTCTAGATGAACTTGGAATGTTTTTTAATCCTTATGCAGAAAATTTATTTATCCCGCTATTTGCCGGGCAGTAAGACCCCCACTGATTAAAGTTTCACATTATGTATATGAAAAAGCTGACAAGTAATTATTTGTCAGCTTTTTTTAACGTAATTGCATTTCTTGTATGACTAATATGTTCATAAAATAGTAGTTTATCACGGCTAAATACATGCAGTAAAACATGAATAATAAATAGGCCGTTAATGATAAATAGGAATAACAATGTAACGAGTAATACTAAAGGTTCTGTATGATTTAACATAGAGCTACTAGAAAGAATGTAATTGATTCCGCCTAACGCAAAATAAAATATACCGTAGCGAATAAATAGTTCTTTTAATGTAATACGATCTGATTTTCCTTTCAGGTGAATGCGAAGCAATGCTTTCCCAATTGTTTTTCCATTCGTAAAGTATGGAATAATAATAAAGTAAATAAGGATTGAACACGTAATGAAAATGAGTTCATACATATTGGTGTAAGATTGCATATTAGAAACGAAGAAAGAATTTCCTTTGTTTTTAATGACAGGTACAACGATAGATAAGAAAATCCAATCAATTTGCATTGCAATAAGGCGACGAATGAATCCGACTGGTTTCGTTTCCAAATCAATATAACTATCTAACTCATTTGTCTTCGGAAGGAAGTACGTAAATATTGGTGCAATGATAAAACCAATTACGCCACCTAATGTATTTAAAAACAAATCATCGATATCAAATAATCGGTATGCACAATTGTATATACCGTATAATCCAGTCACTTGTGTTAGCTCGAAAAATAGTGAAAGGAAAAAGGAAATGCAAATTGTTTGTAAGAAACTACGTCGGAAATAATAACGTAAGTAAATACCGAATGGAACAGTTAATAGAACATTAAAGGCAACTTGTAAAAACGCAGACTCTTTTAATAAGTAGAAATAAGTAGCTGGTTTCGTTAAAACTGCCGATGTATGACTACTAATCTCTTGCATGAAATAAAATGGTGAGAGTTGCATGTGTTGTGTATTAGCTGGTTGTAGGCTACAAGTATCAAACGTTTGTGGTAACGGCAAAATAACAAGAAAATAGGCATTTAATAAGTAAAGTAATAATGAGTATAAAATAAATGAGCGCCATTTATTTAAATAACCGTATTTTCGATAATTAAATATTAAAAAAGGGATTAAAAGAAACATTGCTAAAAAGGGAAATAAAATAAATGCTGTTTTTACTGGAAATAAATATGCAGTCAAAGTAAAACTCCTTTCAATGAAAATTCGTTTATCATTATAGCGCTAAAAATATTTAAATACAAAGTTAAAATCTTTCGAAATAGAAATAATTACTAATTTTATAGGAATTAAGTTATAATAAATTTAATATGAGGATATTATGATTATATAAGTTGAGAGAGGGTACAAGAGATGCGATATGAACTTTTTTCTGTAAGTGGGGATCATATTACGACTTTTGAAAGTGCATGGCGTTTTCAGGAGGGAGAACAGATTTTTGTTCATGATGATCAAACAAAAAGAAACTTTATTATTATTCGTCTGACGCATGATGTATTTCAACAAAATAAACATGTTATTCGTTTGTATTGTCAAGAAAAGAAAGTGTATGCATAAGAGAAGCCCTCTTACAGTATGAAAAGTAAGAGGGCTCTTTATCCCGCTATTTGTGGGAAGCACGATTGGTGAGGATTAAAGTTTCACTTTATCATTTTGCACTTCGTAAGGAATAAAAACAGAAGGGTTAATGTACATAGGTAGCATTTGATTTGGAAGAAAGGATATAGCCTTGTATTTTGCGCTTCAAAGTTACATTTCTTTCTCTTTGAGAAAGCCATGTACGGTAATCTTGTTGTGTTTTCCATAACATACGAATCATATATTCTGCCTTATCATTTGTACGATGAACATGTGAAAACTCTATGTTAATACAACCGTTCGTTCCGGGAGAAGGATAATATTGTTTAAGCCCATAAAGAAGCTCACTTTCATATCCGTACTTAATGTGAATGAGTTTAGTAACAATAAACATATAAACACCTCTTTTACGATAATAGTAGGAAAGATAGCTTTACTATAATAGTGAATTTAAATATTATTATATTATTCAGAAAATTCAAAGTAAATGATAGATTTTAACTTAATAAAGGTATAAAAAAGCGAGGCATCTAGTGTAATAGAATGACTCGCTTTCAATTTGTAAGTTTCATTTTATAAGAAAATAAGAGTAAGTACACCTACGATAATACAATAGAAAGAGAAATATTTTAAATTTCCTTTTGCCATAATGTTCATAAACCATTTTAGTGAAATATACGTCATGATAAATGTTGCGATGAATGCAACAACATATGGCACGAATAATGTGTCTAGATTTGGATCATTTGCAATGTCTGTAATGCTTAACAATAAGCCACCTAAGCTAACAGGAATGTATAGTAAGAATGAGAAGCGAAGAGCTGTTTCTTGCTTCATACCAAGTAACATTGCTGCTACGATTGTGGCACCAGATCGGCTTATTCCGGGAATCAGTGCGCAAGCTTGTGCTAATCCGACGATGATTGCATCTTTCATAGAAAGGTCGCCATCATTTTTACGACCGCGTAAATTTCTAATAATCCAAAGGCCGACAGCAGTAATGAGAAGGGAAATCCCAACCATCTTCACACCTTTTAAGTATTGATCGATGTAATCTTTAAATAAAACACCAATAACACCTGCTGGAATGGTTGCAATAACAAGATAAATAATAAAGAAGAAATCTGATTTTGCGTCTTCTGCTCTTGTAAATATATAAGAGAGACCATTCTTCGTTAGACGAATTAAATCATTTCTATAAATAAGTAATACAGCTAATAATGAAGCTGAATTAACAAGTAGTTCGAAGCTAAACCCTTCTATTTTTAGTCCTAGCAAATGTTGTGCTAAAACGAGGTGACCACTTGAAGAAATCGGAATTGGTTCTGTTAGTCCTTGGAACAGACCGAGAATTAAATATTTTAAAACGTAGTAAAATTGTTCCATAATAACCTCCTTGTTTATTAGTTGAAAGAAACAACTTTTCCATTATAACAAAGATATGGATGAATATTGAAAAGAAATAAATATTCGAAATAAAATAAAAATCCCTTATAGCAGTATAAGGGATTTTTATTTTTAATTAAGAATTTACTGTTCCTTGAAGACTTTTAGACAATTGAACATCGACTTTTTCAGCATCATGAATATGATTCATAATAGTAGTATTTAATTTTTGGAACATGTGTTGTGTGTTAGCGAATTCTCGTAATATGTCATCATTACAAGATTTTTGGTTTTCAATAGCCTTAATAACATTTGTAGCACCATTTTGTAACGTTTGAATCATAACTAAAATATTTTCAATTCTAGCGTTTGTATCGGCGCTCATTTCTACACCTTCATCGACTAAATGTAAATTATCTTTTGTGTTATCGTATGCTTTTTCAATTTCTTCTTGAATTTTTTTCGTTAAGTTGCCGATGTTTTTTGTACTTTCTGCTGTACTTTCTGCTAGTTTTCTTACTTCATTGGCAACGACAGCGAATCCTTTACCGTGCTCTCCAGCACGCGCGGCTTCAATACTCGCATTTAAAGCAAGTAAATTTGTTTGTGCTGCAATGTTTTGAATGACTTCTACAATTTGCTCGATTTCCTTTGAGCGTTCGCTTAGATGATTCATACTATTAGACGTGCGTTGGGATTGTTCACCTAATTTATTAATTACAATAAGTAAGCGGTGAACGGATTCTTTTCCTTCATTAGAGCAGTCAATAATTTCTGCAATAGACTGAATTAAGCTTTGTTCCTTTTGCAACATTTCATTATTTAACTCATTGGAATGTGTCGTACGTGTTGAAACATTCTCGAAACATGAGCTTAATTGTTGAACTAAATTTTGGAGTGTATTGTGTTGGTTATTTACAAGTTGATGCTCTTGGACAACGCTTTGTACACGATCGTGGATAGTAGAAATAGTCTCTTGTTTTTCAATATCTTTTTGTTTTAATTCTGCTTCTAATTCTTGTATACGCTCTTCTAATTGAGCAATTGTATGTTGGAGTGATTTCTTTTGAGTAAACATGTATTTATTTCAACCGCCTTCGAAAGTTATATTTTCTCTATATTTGGATTTTAGCATCTTTTGTATTTTTTAAATATAGGAATTGTTAAATATTTAAGAATCTATTACATTTTATTCATAATTCTCTTTTTTTCGTCACGAAAAATAAACTGTATTTAATCGTTTTGTAAACAAACTGTAAAATAAATCATGTATAACTGTATAAGAAGGGAGTCGGATTATGAACTATTTTAAGCGAATCAGTAGTCTAGTATTAGCAGGAATTATCGGTCTTTCTAGTACAGTCGCTGTAAAAGCAGAGTCAAACGACGAGAAACTTAACAACATGCAACAGCAATTGCAACAAAACGATGCAGAAATGCAAAAGAAAGAGCAAGAGAAGCAAGCTGTTAGTAAAGAAATTAAAGGTATCGAAAACGAACTACATAATTTAAATAATACAATTGCAAAAAATAAAGAGGATCAAGCTGCTATTCAACGTAAAATTGATGAAACACATAAGCAGATTGAACAAAAAAAGGAAGAAATTATCGTTTTAGAGGATAAAGTCCTTGCTCGTAAAGATATTATGAGAAAACGTATGGTTTCTGTTCAAAACAGTTCAAATACAAGTTTAGTAGTAGAAGTTGTAGTAGAGTCAAAAAACTTTGCAGACTTCTTACAACGTATGAACGCAGTTTCTACTATTCTAGAAGCTGATAAAGAAATTTTACGTCTACAAGAACAAGATCTTCGTCAAATTGAAGAGGACAAGAAAACAATTGACGAAAAAGAAGCATCTTTAGTAGTAGACAAACAAAAATTAGCAAAAGCGCAAGCTGAACTGCAAGATAACTTGAAGAAACGTCAAGATAACTTACAAACAGTTCAAGCTAAATATAATGAGGTTGCAAGTCAACTTAATTTAGCAGCGGAAGAGAAAGCTAAAATTGAATCAAATATGAAGGCAGTACAAGAAACGATTGCTCGTGAGCAAGAAGCAGCAAGAATCGCAGCGGAAGAGCGTGCAAAAGCAGAAGCGGCTGCAAAAGCAGAGCAAGAAGCCTTAGCGAAAGCACAAGCAGAAATTGCTGAAAAGCAAAAGCAAGAAAAAGCTAGTAAACCGGCAGAACCAGTTGCTAATAATAATTCGAAGGTAGAACCTGCACAACCTTCTAAGCCAACTGCTGGTGGGAAAGAAATTTATGTAGAAGCTACAGCTTATACAGCTGATCCAGCGGAAAATGGTTATGCGTCAGGTCAACAAGTATTTTCTGCATGGGGACCAGGTGGTAAAGGTTATAATCTAACTGCAAACCCAGGAATGAAATTAATTGCTGTAGATCCAAGTGTTATTCCATTAGGCAAAACTGTAAATGTTGAAGGTTATGGAGTCGCAATTGCAGCAGATACTGGTGGAGCGATTAAAGGTAACAGAATTGATGTGTTAATGCCTGATAAAGGGTCTTCTAGTCAATGGGGAAGAAAAATCGTTAAAGTTACAATTTTAAACTAAAACGTAATCCAACTTTACAATACGTAGAGTTGGATTTTTTTATAATAATAATGTTAAGTTGAGTTTACATTTTGTTAAGGATAGCATACAATAATGGTGAGAGGTGGTAAATTTGACCATTTTAAACAGGGTAAAAGAATTAAGAGCTCGTTTTAATTTTTCACAAAGTGTATTAGCAGAAAAGGTTGGAGTGACGAGACAAACAATTGCTGCAATTGAAAAAGGGGATTACGTTCCTTCATTGTTACTAGCATTGACGATTTGTGATGTATTCCAGTTAAAGATGGAAGACGTGTTTGTTTTAAATAAGGAGGGGGAAGAGGATGAATAGAATTGGTTTTTCTTATATTATAAATGTACTCTATACTGCACTAGCATGCTGGACATTTGTTGAATTTTATAGTGTTATTACAGAGTTAGCAGACATATTTAAAAACGAGAAATTCCCGTTTGAAGTAGCGGTTAATGGAGTACCATTTATTTTATTATTTATTGGAGCTATTATAGTTACAATTTTTTATAGAATTCAAAAGAAAAAATATAAGAATTTATCTTTTTGGATGTATCCATTATTATTTCCACTAGAAGATGAACGTGAAAAAGCGATTACGGATAAAGCTTGTCGAACAACATTTGTATCGTTATGGTTTGTGTTACCTTGTGCAGTTGGATTTTTAACTTTTTCGCCTATTATTAATGAATATCTTCCTGGATACCCATTATATATTCTATTTTCTATCTTCTTTATTCAAATGACAGTATTTCACGTATCACTATACAGAAATAAATTAGCTTAAAAAGAAACCTTCTTGCACCGGCAAGAAGGTTTCTTTTCAGCTAATACTTGTACATATAGCGATATTATTTTATCATTTTATATAGAGTAAGATTTTGTAAGGGAAAGGAATTGTATATGAATAAGCAAAGAATTTATAGTATAGTAGCAATCCTTCTATTTGTTGTAGGTGGCGTGTTAATTGGAAAGCCATTTTATGATGGATATCAGGCTGAAAAGAAACAGACTGAAAATGTGCAGGCTGTTCAAAAGATGGATTATGAAAAGCATGAGACGGAATTTGTAGATGCTTCCAAAATTAATCAACCAGACTTGGCGGAAGTAGCGAATGCATCATTAGATAAGAAACAAGTAATCGGTCGTATTTCGATTCCAAGTGTTTCAGTAGAACTGCCTGTTTTAAAAGCTTCTACTGAAAAAAACTTATTATCAGGTGCAGCGACAGTAAAAGAGAATCAAGTTATGGGAAAAGGAAATTACGCACTAGCAGGACATAACATGTCTAAAAAAGGTGTTTTATTTAGTGATATAGCTTCTTTGAAAAAAGGTGATAAAATTTATTTGTATGACAATGAAAATGAATATGAGTATGCGGTTACTGGTGTATCTGAAGTAACTCCTGATAAGTGGGAAGTTGTAGAGGATCATGGGAAAGATGAGATAACGCTTATTACATGTGTATCTGTAAAGGATAATTCTAAGCGTTATGTTGTTGCTGGTGATTTAGTAGGAACGAAGGCGAAGAAGTAAAAAAAGAAGGTGAACTCTTTAAAGAGTTCACCTTCTTTTTTACTAATGTTGAGAAATAATAGATTATTTTGGTTGGCATTTAAGTATTCTTCTATTTATGTATAATAAAGTTAGAATTCTATATTTTGGGAGGAACAAGAGTGAGACAACAGGTGAAGAAACTTCTTTTAACAACGAGTATAGCGTTATTGGTAGCTCCAATTTCAGCTTATGCGCATCCAGGGCGTACAGATGCTAATGGCGGACATACGTGTCGTACAAATTGTGAGAAATGGGGATTACAGTACGGGGAATATCATTATCACAATAAACCAGCCTCTAGTAGTGGTGCAACGAGCCCAGCTCCTAGCCAGAATAATAATAGTGCTGTAGAAGCTGAGAGACAAGCAGAAGCACAGCGTAAAGCTGAAGAAGAGAGACAACGTGTAGCCGAGGAACAAAGAAAAGCTGAAGAGGCACGTAAACAAGAGGAAGCGCAGCGCCAAGCTGATATGGAAAAAGGTCAACTTGAAGGTCAAAAGAATGGAGAAAATGATTTTAAAGCAGGAAAAAATGATGCAGAAGTGCATCTAGCTGGAAAATCTGATGCATATAAACAAGCGTTTAAAGCGACTTATGCAGCCGCATGGTCTTTAGAAGAGCAGAAGAAAACGCATTTTGAAAAAGGAAAAGAACAAGGTTTAGCACAAGAGACGATGGACGATAGTCAAGTTGCTGCAGAGTTTAAGGTAAACTTTGTAGACGGGTTCAAAGTAGGGAATAAAGAAAGAACAGAAAAAATTGAAAAAGAGCAAGCTGAATTAGGGGAAAAGACAGGGAAAGAACTAGCCGAAAAGAATCCTGGAAATAGAGAGAAAGAAGTATACGTGAAGGCATATGAAACAGCGTATGAAAAAGGCTATAAGTCTACAAAAAAGGCAGTAGAAAAAGCTGGCTATAAGTATGCATTTGAAAACTATGATTTAAAAGTTCCTGCTAAGTATGAAAGAAATGAATTGTTAAAGAAATGGTTTACTGAAGGATTTAAATCGAATAAAAAAGCAGCGGAAATTCGAGAAGAAGGGTATAAAAAGGGAGACAGCTGGTTCTCATTCTTCTATAAGAGTTTCGTACCAAGTGAATATAAAGAACATAAAGAGCTGTACGAACAAGCAATAGAAAAAGGTAAAACAGCATAAAAAAAGATGAGGAGAAATTCCTCATCTTTTTTAATCCATCCATTTCACTAATTTCTTAGAAATTAATAATAAAACACAACCTAATACAATTGCCACAGCGCCAATAACTGTGAATACTTCAGCGTATCCAAGTGAAGTTGTGAAGCTTGCAAGTTGTCCGCCTAAAATGTTGGCGATACCTGAACTTGCTAGCCATACACCCATTAGTAAAGATGCTAATTTTACCGGAGCAAGCGCACTAACCATTGATAGTCCGACAGGTGATAAGAATAGCTCACCTAACGTATGGAAAAGATACGTAAAGACGATAAATAGTAAGTTTGCTTTTTCTGTAATGTTATGTTCATCACTACCTGTTTTTAATGTAGCGATAACGAGAATGATATAACCGATACCGAGCAAGATCATCCCAAGTCCCATTTTAGTTGGGATTTTTAAATCACCGCGCTTGCGAGTTGCAAGTTTTGCCCATAATGCAGAAATGACTGGAGCAAGCAAAATAATAAATAATGGATTGACCGATTGGAACCAAGATGTTGGAACTTCCCATCCGAACACAGAGCGGTCTACAAATTTGTTTGTATATAATGTTAATGAGCTACCAGCTTGTTCAAAGCCAGCCCAGAAGAAGACAACGAAGCATGTTAAAATGACGATAACTGCGGTACGTTGTTTTTCTTTTTTTGTTAATGGTGTATCTCCTACTGATGGTTGTCCAGCAGCTGTTTGTAAATCGCGAGTTGGTTTTTTACCGATATTACCAAGGAAGCGATTTGATAGTGTTGTAAATAAAATTTGTCCAATAATCATTCCGATTGAAGCGGCTAAGAAACCGTAACGGAATCCGTAATGTACAACGCCATCAACTGTTGTTTTGAATAAATTTTCTGATAAAAATCCGCAAACGAGTGGAGCTAAAAATGACCCGACGTTAATACCCATATAGAAAATGGTAAATGCACTATCACGTTTTGGATCGTTCTCTTCGTATAATTCTCCAACCAGTGTAGAGATGTTCGGTTTGAAGAATCCGTTACCGATAATAATAAGCGCTAATCCGAGGTATAGGCCTAATTGGTTTTGCAAGGCAAATAGTGTAAGGTTACCGATTGCCATTGTTATACCACCAATTGTGATCGCTTTTCGTCTACCTAGAAAACGATCTGTTAAGTATCCACCAATCATTGGTGTGAAATAACAGGCTCCAGTGTAAAATCCGTAAATAGAGAGTGCCCATGCGGGACTAAACCCAAGACCACCGCTTACTAAAGCTGTCGTTAAATATAATGTTAATAATCCTCGTAATCCATAGTAACTAAATCTTTCCCACATTTCTGTAAAGAAGAGTAAGTATAAACCTGGAGGATGTTTCTTTTTTCTTTGTTGTTCTTTTTCTAGTTGTATCGTTGATTCCATTTTATTTTCCTCCTGACACAAACAAAAACAAAGTTAATAATTTTGTACATTTAATATTTTACCTTATTAACTATTATAAGTCAATAAAGGTTGATTTTTCAGAAGAAATTGGAAAAGGGGGATAGCTATAGAAGGGGTGTTTCTTTTGTGATAGACTATGGACTATGTTTTCTTTGTAAGGAAGCGGGTTATTGTACTTTTTTATATGTGGAATTGATTTCATAAGAGATGAAATTAAAGAAGGAGAAAGAAATGAAATTGTTACAGAAAAAAGAAATTTTACTTATTAGTCTTATGTTATTTTCGATGTTCTTTGGAGCAGGGAATCTTATATTCCCACCTTTTCTTGGATATGAAGCAGGAGAACATGTGTGGATTTCATTAGTAGGATTTATTATATCAGCAACAGGTCTTCCTATATTAGGTGTTATTTCTATTGCGAAAGCAGGAAGTTTTCAAACGTTAGCGGGTAGAGTTCATTCTTCATTTGCAATTATTTTTCCATGTATCGTGTATGTATTTATTGGACCTGGGCTTGGTATACCACGTGCGGGAAGTTTAGCTTTTGAAATGGGGCCAGGTCAGTTATTCCCTGAAGCAGGAAGCGGAGTATTATTGTTTTACACAGTTATTTTCTTTAGTATTGTTTACTGGTTAAGTTTATCACCATCTAAGTTAATGGGTTTGTTTGGGAAAGTTTTAACACCATTATTATTATGTATGATTGCCATTATTTTTATAAAAAGTATGTTTACATCAGTAGGTGGCGTGAAAGAGGCTGCGGGGAATTATGGACAAGCTCCTATGTTTCAAGGATTTTTAGATGGATATTTAACAATGGACGCGTTAGCTGCTTTAATTTTTGGAATTGTGATTGCAAATGCATTACGTGCAAAAGGTATTGAAGATGATAAAGGTTTAGCGAAATATATGAGTATTGCTGGAATCGGGGCAGGCCTATTATTATCGATTATTTATGTCATCCTTGGATATGTGGGGTCAATTAGTGGCTCATTAGGAACATTTGATAACGGTGCGAAAGTGTTAGCACAAGTGATGACCACATTATTTGGACAGGGCGGAGTCGTTTTATTAGGTCTTATTTTTACTATCGCGTGTTTATGTGTTTCAATTGGACTTGTTACGTCTTGTAGTCAATTTTTTGCAAGTGCATTTCCGAAAGTATCTTATAAAGTTTGGGCATTTATAGTAAGCGTTGTTAGTATGATCTTAGCTAATTTAGGATTAACGCAAATTTTAAAAGTGTCAGTACCAATTCTTGGATTTATTTATCCGATTGCATTAACACTTATTATTCTAGGTTTATTCCATAAGTATATGGGAAAGTATGCATACGTATATGCAGTGACCGTTGAGGTTGTAGCGATATTTAGTGCAATTGATATTTTAAATAAAAATGTAATGATGAATCAGTGGACGTCAGTATTAAAATATATTCCGTTTTATACAGAAGGTGTTGGGTGGATAGTTCCAGCTATTATAGGCGTGTGTGTTGGTGTCATCGTTAGCATTGCTTTAAATAAGAATAAATGAGTAAAAAGGTGTTTTCCTATTTTGGGAAGGCACCTTTCTTTTTTTGGAAAAAATACTATTGAAAATGAATAGACTAAGAGTATGATAAAGATAATTGGTAATATATAGGTTCAATGAAAAGTTACGAATGAGGGGGAGCGTATGAAGAAGGATTTGGATAAGAAAATAGAAGCACTCGAAACGGCAATTGAAACGATTCAAGAAGCACTTGCTGAATTAAAAGTGAAGCAAAGGGAAATAGAAGTAGAGAACGCTCAGCAACATGTTAGTAAGGAAAAGAAAGAATATATTGAAACGGTAATGGAGGAAAAGCCAAAAGAAGAAATAGTTACGATAAAAGAGCCTATGCAAGAATATGAGGTAAAACAAGTAGATATATCTGCTTTTAAACCAGAGCCATTTAATATTATTAAGTTTTGTCAAACGTGGTTACCGCGTGTATTTGTCGGTATTATGTTGCTTGGAGTGATCTGGTTATTTAAAGCAGGGGTAGATGCTGGTTTATTAACACCAGCAATACGAATTGTGTTTGGTATCGCATTATCTATCGGTTTGTATTATATAGGAGATATTCAAATTAAAAGAGAGCGGCAGGCGTTAGGATTAGTATTGGTTGGAGGAAGTATTTCGGGGATTGTTTTAACGACGTTTGCGGCACATTATTTGTATGCATTTATTCCGGCAAGTATCGCGTTTCTCTTTAATATTGCATGGGTTATTTTAGGGATTTATTTAGCGAAAAGATATAACTCGGAATACCTTACTATCTTCGTAGCGGTAGGAGCGTTCTTCGTGCCATTCTTGTTAAATAGTACGACTCCTAATCCTTATATTTTCTTCGGATACGAGACGATATTAACACTTAGTTTATTATGGTATGGATTGAAAAATCGTTATAAATACTTATATATGATTTCTTACGCTGTTGCGGCCATTGTTCTTTTTGTCTTCTTTGCTGTTATGTCAATATTAGTAGAGAACTTGCAAATACAGTTAACGATTGTATATGGTTTGATTCATTTACTATTATTTTGGCATATGTTTACGGAGAGAAGTTTTATACCAGAACCACGTTTGGCGATATTTAGTGCGAATGCAGTTTTCTTTATACTAGCTATTGCCAAAATACCTGATTTTACAACATGGGGATTGATTATTAGTGCAATTGTGCACGCTGCTATGTTTGTGCTTGAGTATAGGAAGAATAGACATTCTATATTTACAAATCTCTTATTTGGTTTCGCGATGGGAGCATTTAGTTTAGCGATTTTATACGAGTATAGTTTAGTGAATGCAGCGATTGTACTATTATTACAAGGTTTCCTCGGCATGGTCACTTCTATTAAAGGAAAACAACAGATAAAATTGTATGTTAGTGCGACGGTTTATGCAATTGGAATGATACAGACGATTTTTAGCCCGTTTGATGAATTTATTTCGGCAGGTTTTGTTGCTCATCTTATTTTAATAGGAACGTTCTATTATTGCATGAGACAAGCGAAAGAAGTGTTAGCGAGTATGGGTAAGTATGTGTACTCTATAGCGCTCTACTGGTTAATGGTCATTGTATTTATTACAATCACTAGAATTGGTGAAGTTCTTTCTACAGATGGAAGTATAATTAGCGTATCTGTATCGTTATTATGGATGATATATGCGTTATTTGCAGTTTGGTTTGGTCGTTATAGACAGATGAATGAAATATTATATGCTGGATTAATCGTATTAGTAGTAACGGTAGGGAAGTTATTCCTACTTGACTTACCAGAGGTATCGATGATGATTAGGGCAGTGTTATTCCTAATCGTCGGTAGTATAGGTATCGTTATTTCAAGAATGTTTTTCTCGAAGGAAGAGAAGTGAGAAGAAGGCAATCCATGTATGGATTGCCTTCTTCATTATTTTTTATTAATCGTTACAGTTTCATTATATTTCGCTGTTGTATTTTGACGTAGACGAAGCGTTGCTTGTCCAGTTGTATTTGAATCAATCTGTACATTTACAACTTTTTCAGCAGAGCCTAAGCTGTTTGTTGTGAAAGAGAATGCACTACTATATCCGAAAGCAGATGGCCAAGTGCCGTTTGTATTTTGAACTTTTGCTACTTGTGTTCCACCAGTAGTGAATATACCTAAAGAATAGTTGTTATAAGTTGTATTAGGTAGTAAGTTATTTACTTGAATCTTCATTTGGAAAATTTCATTGTTTGGTAGAATGCTAGGGTGTGTAACGACGTAGTCGCTTGTTGTTACCGCACCGTTATAACCGTATGAACCTGGTTTAAAAGTATTTGTATTAAACCATTGATAACCTGCATTTGGTGCACTCCAAGGTTCAGGTTGTGGTTCTGTTGATAAGCTTGGCTGTTCAAATGTTTGTAGAGCTGTAGGTGAATCAAGCTGTAAACCATTTACTTGATCTAAACTTGTAAATGTCTCTTTATTCGATAACCAATTTACGATGTTTTCTAATAAAATCGCATCGTTTTCTTCTTTATAACCATCGTAAGTTTTCTTTGTTTGGCCAGAATCTTCACGAACGTACTTTGGTGTAGCATCTTCAACAGGAGAAGAGTCACCAATAAAGGCAGCTTTTCCAAGTCCTACTTTTGCAATTGCAGCATATGGGCCTTCTGCAATACCACCGCCATTATAAACGCCACTATCAACAGCGTTATTCCATTTTGATGGATTTTCTGGAAGGTAAACAAGTCCTTTTGCTAGTTTTGGGTTTGTAATTGCTAGAGTAGAACCAGCATGCATTGCTACAGAAGAGACACCTTTTGTAATTCCGAAAGATTGTTCAGGCGATACAATTGTTTTCGCTGAAACATCACCAAGTGCATTGTAGCGGAAGCGAATACCGAAGTTGTCAGATAGCCAATCAGAGCTTTCTACTCCTTGCATAGCTTGTGAATTTGCTTCTTCATTAGACATTCCTTTTGCTGGATTATCCCAAGCACCGCGTCTATATCCATTAAATACTTCAGAAGAGTCCCAGCGATTTTTATTACGATCCGCATTGTAATGATCGGCAATAAAGAAGATACTACCACCATTTTTTACATATTGTAACATAGCGTCCTGCTCAGATTTTTTGTAAGGAATATTAGCTTCTGGAACGATAAATACATTGTAACCATTTAAGTCTTCGTACGTAATAGGTGTTGATTTACGAAGTTCTTTTACGTGATATCCGTTTTTTGCAATGCCGTTTCCGAAGTCAGAAAAGCCGCCGTCAATAACCCAGTCAGCTGTCCCAGCAGTTTGACCGTGTGTATTATCGAATAATACTTTCTTCCCATTGTTTTGATTTACAACTTTTGCAGCAATTTCAGGAGCTGGGTCTACAGAGCTTTCGGCATAAGTAGACGGTATGAACGAGGTCCCTATACTTAGTGTAATTGCTGTTGCTAAAGAAAATGTAATCCATTTTTTATTCTTCATAGAAGAATCCCCCTAATAATAAATATATGTGCTTTAATAATGTAATTTATTTTTCTGTAAAAATAAAGACGGAAAACATAAAAAATATTAAAAGATTGTAAAAATACCGTGAATTTTGTTGAGAAATATTTATATAGATATAAAAGCACCCCTTCCAAGTAATAAGGAAGGGGTATTTTGCTTAACTAATTTTTGAGTTAGGTGTTTCATCAATCTTATGAAACCCTTTCATGTAATATACGATTGCTAAGCCGATAAGCCAAATTGGGCCGACAATCAATGCAATTCGTGTATCTTCTGAATACGCCATTATACCTAGTACTAATACAAGGAAAACAAGTGAGAAATATGAGCTTAATGGGTATAAAGGCATTTTATACGATAACTTTTGTTTATTTTGAGTAGGTAAGCTTTTACGGAATTTAATTTGAGCAACTAATATAATTCCCCAAGTCCAAATTGCGCCGAAAGTTGAAATGCTAGTAAGCCATGTAAATACCTTTGCAGGTACGAGATAGTTTAATATAACACCAATGAGTAAAACGATAGCGGTTGCTACAATTCCTTGGCTTGGAATGCCGTTTTTATTTAAACGACCAAATCTTTCAGGAGCTTTTTTCTGCTGAGCTAATGTAAATAGCATACGGCCTGTACTAAATAAACCACCGTTACAAGAAGAAAGAGCTGCTGTTAATACGACAAAGTTAATAATACCTGCTGCTTTTGCGATACCAATTTGCTGGAATGTTAATACGAATGGGCTTCCTTTCTCACCAAGTTCGTTCCATGGATAAATTGCCATCATAACGAATAGAGCTCCTACGTAGAACAGTAATATTCTCCAAAACACGTTATCAATTGCTTTTGCGAGTGTTTTCTTCGGATTTTGAGCTTCACCAGCTGTAACACCGATTAATTCAACGCCTAAATAAGCGAATAGTACCATCTGCATGGAGAGTAGTAACCCAGAAAAACCATTTGGGAACCAGCCACCATGTGACCAAAGGTTTGAAATACCAGTAGCGATACCACCGTTTCCGAATCCGAATAAAATAATACCAGCGCCGACTACTATCATACAGATAATTGTGACAATTTTAATGAGAGCAAACCAAAACTCAAGTTCTCCAAATACTTTTACCGATAAGAAGTTAAAAGCGCTCATTAACAATAGAGCAAGTAACGCCCAAGTCCAGCGCGGGATATCTGGAAACCAGTACTGCATGTAAATACCAGCTGCTGTAATTTCAGCCATACAAGTAACAACCCATAAGAACCAGTAATTCCAACCAGTAATATAACCAGCGAGTGGGCTGATATAATCATATGCATATTTACTAAAAGAACCGGCAACAGGTTGTTCAATTGCCATTTCCCCGAGAGCTCGCATAATGAAAAAAATAACGAGTCCGGCAATCATATAGCCTAGTAAAATAGAAGGACCGGCTAGTTTAATAGCGGAAGCGGATCCTAAAAATAGCCCAACACCAATAGCTGAGCCAAGTGACATTAAAGTAATATGTCGTTCTTTTAAACCACGATTTAAAGTTCCAGATTTGTTTGTGTGCTGCATAAGAAGAATCCCCCTTGTAGAGTGAACGATATTTGAATGCGTTTACTAAATATTTAACTATTTCAAATTATAAAACATTTCCATCTGTTATGCTACAAAAATAATCATAATGAACTGTACTACATCTGTATTTGTCAGACTTAAACTTAAAATTCGAACTATTAGGGAATATATTGACTCTTCTTTTTATTGATTGTTAAGATTAAGTATTATATTTTCTCACATACTAGTAAGAAAAGAATGTGTGATAATAATTCAGGTGTAGGAAGGGTACATAAGCATGTTTCAATTACAAAAATATAACACTTCTGTGAAGCAAGAGTTTTTAGCTGGCATCACAACTTTTTTTACATTTGCGTATATTCTTGTCATCAATCCAAAAATATTATCTGATGCAGGTATACCATTTGACCAAGCGTTTACAGCAACAATTATTGCAACCGTTGTTGGAACAGTAGGTATGGCGATTTTCGCGAATTACCCGATTGTTATTGCTCCAGCTATGGGAATGAATGCATATTTTGCTTATTCTGTTGTACAGAAGGCAGAAGGGATTACATATGTAGTTGCCTTTTCAGCTGTATTTGTAACGGGGATTATTTTTCTTTTATTATCTTTTACTTCGTTTAGGCAAAAGTTAATTTTAGCAATTCCTGATAGTTTAAAGCATGCAATTGCAGGTGGAATTGGACTATTTATTGCTTTTATTGGATTGCGCCTTTCTGGAATTATCGTGGATCATCCGTCTAATTTAGTTACGATTGGTGATTTTCATTCTCCAGCCGTTATTTTAACTTTAATTGGTTTAATATTAGCGGCGGTATTAATGGCATTACGTGTGAGTGGTGCATTATTTATTAGTATGATTGTGACAGGAGTTATCGCCTTCTTTACAGGGCAATTGAAGTTTGCTGATAAAATTGTGGCGATGCCTCATTTGCCAGAGGGTATTATCGTTTCAAACCCAATCAATGCATTTTCAGATGTAATTGAATACGGATTATATGGTGTTGTATTTTCATTTTTACTTGTACTTTTATTCGATACAACAGGTGCATTACTTGGTTTAATTAAACAAGCAGGTTTAATTACAGACAATACAGAGAAGCGTTTTGGTAAAGCGTTTATTGCAGATGCAATTGGCGGGACTACAGGTTCTATCTTTGGAACAAGCCCAACAGCAGCGACGATTGAATCGTCAGCAGGTATTGCTGCAGGTGGGAAAACTGGATTAACAGGGATTGTAGTTGTTGGTCTAACAATTATAACGGCATTTTTCAGTCCTGTTATTGCTTCTTTATCAAGTGTAGCTGCTATTACAGCTCCTTCATTAATTATAGTAGGTAGTTTAATGGCACAAAGCATTCGAGATATTAATTGGAATGAATTTGAAGATGCGTTACCAGCATTTTTGATTTTTATAGGTATTCCGTTAACATCTAGTATTGCAAATGGAATCGCAATTGGATTTTTAGTATATCCGGTTTTGAAAATTGTGAAGGGTAAAGGAAAGGAAGTACATCCATTACTATACTTATTTACAATTTTATTTGGATGTCATTTATTTTTATAATATAGATATAGGAGAGGGAGCTTCTTATGAGAGGCTCCTTTTTTGTGTATAATAAAGTGAAACTATAGGCAGTAGTGGGGATTTATCCCCACTGTGTATTAGCCCGCATCAATCGGGATAATGTGGAAATTAAATTGATTTCGCAAAATATAAATTACCTAATGGAATATATATGTTACAATAAAGGTAGAGGAGGAACATGAATGGCTGTAAGTAAAATAAAAGTCGCGCGTGTTCAGTTAGATTTAACACAGCAAAAATTAGCAGAAAAAGTAGGCGTTACAAGGCAAACGATTAGTTTAATTGAGAAGGGGAAATACAACCCATCTTTAGATTTATGTTTGAAAATTTGTTATGCAGTAGATAAAACGTTGAATGATTTGTTTTGGGAGGAAAAGGAGTGATAGGATGAAAATCGTGAAAGATGAACGTTTAATGATTGAAGGGTTAAAACATATTAGATTAGTTTTCATCTTACAAAATATCGTCATACTAGCTATCGTCTTTTACCGCTATGTCTTGCAAGGGGCAGGATATGAAAATGTTTCGGATCTATTAATGGTATTTATGGGCGGGATCGTAGCCATTAACTTCTTAAATTTAAAACATTCTGTAGAGGCATATGAGCATACAGGTGGGGTATCACGTAGCTATTTCATGAAACTATTATTCATTCCGGTAGGTATTGTTATTGGACTGTTAGCTATTTGTATTATTGTAACACCGGATATTTCGATAAAAGAAATCAGTATAACAGCACTTATTATGTTTGCTTGTTTTTTAGGTCCTAGTTTATTTATCTACATGTATATGAAAAAGATAAAAAGTGAAGATTGAAATATAAGAAAAGCTTTCCCGTATTGAGGAAAGCTTTTCTTATATCTTTTTATACAGTACTTTATGAAGGCCAATCGGTTCAATTTCAAAGATTTCACCATGCTCCTGAAAGTCTAATCGCTTGTAATAGTCAGTTACAGTAATACGGCCATTACACCATAGGATGTTTGCTTTCCGTTCTTTTAAAATTTGTTCTGCCTTCTGAATTAAGGAGCTTCCAGCTCTTTTGTTCCGAAAGTTAGGTAATGTTGCCATTCCTCTTAGTCTATAATGGATACCATTTTGCAAATCAGGATATATTTCTTTTGAGAAGGAAGCGATGCTAATCAACTCATCGTTTATAAAGGCACCTAAGTGGAATGTGTCTTTTTCGTAGTCAGAAGAGTATTTACAGTTTGCTAGGGACTGATTAGGACGCAACACCGCTTGGCGTAATAAGTGTGTCTCGGATGCATCAATATACTGCACAGTAATCATATTATCATCCTTTCTTATAAACCTTTTTCTATAAGTTGTATAAAGAAGTATGCAGGTGCAGCGAGAAGACCGAGTATACTAGCGGTTCCGAGAAGGAGTGAAAGAAAAAGGCATGAGTATTTAACTCCATTTGATTTTTTCCAACCATAGCTGCAAATTTCAATGCTAACACCGATGAGAATAATGGCGACGAGTACTTCCGCTAATAATAAGAGAGCTAAAGTTACAATAGACATAATGTAATCCATCCTCATAATATGTGATAGTAACATTTTACCATATGAAATTAAAAAAATGCCCCTCAATTATGTGAGGGGCATTTTTTTACTCTAATATGTTTTTTAGTGTATCGATATGCTCTTTTGAACCTGTTACAAGTAATGTATCACCGTGTTGTAGTCTTGTATCACCATGTGGTATTAATGCTTTATTACCGCGGTAGATTTGAATCACAAGTACATCACCTAAAAACGGAAGGCGGCGAAGTGCAACGCCGTTATATTTATTGCTGCGTAGTTCAACTTCGCGTACTGTTTCGTTTGCAGTTGTAATTAAGCGAACGAGACTAGGTTTATCAATAAGTGCACGTAATAAAATACGTGTAGAGTTAATTGTTGAGAATACAGCGATATGTTCTTGCGTTGCTTTTTCTTGTAGAAGTGGATCTTCTACACTTGCAATAACATGTTCAACACCTAGCTCTTTTGCATGTTCTGCTAATAATAAGTTTTGTTCATCATCGCTTGTTGCAACAACGACGCGATCTGCATCAAATGCTGTTTGTTCAGTTAATGATGCGATTGTGATGTCATCTAATTTCACGATAGGGAAGTCATGCGATTTCGCTTCCTCATCATTTATTTTGTTTTGACGCATCATATATAGCGTTACGTCATAATCTTCTCGTTTTAAATCTAGTGATAACGGAAGGGTAATTCTGCTCGCGCCAATAATAGCTACTTTTGGTTTTGGTGTTTCTACTTTTGGGAACATTTTTTTAAACAATACAGGTGCAAAAATACAAGTAATAACTGCGCTTAAAATAAGAGAGGCAGATAAACTTGGACTGATGATCCCTAGTTTTTCACCAATTTGTGCAGCCGCAATAACTAAAGAAAGTGTCGATGTTAATAAGATTGCACTTCCAAGTACGATATTACGTGGATACCATTTTCGTAAGACGAGTGATGGTAAGAGTTTTGAAATAAAGAGTCCTATAATTAAGATTGGGATCATTAGCATGCTAGAAGGCTCTTTAAAAATAGACCATACCTCTAGATTTACACCAACCATTACGAAGAAAATAGGGATGAAGAAACCATAGCCGATGGAATCAAGTTTTTCCACCATATCTTCATTGGGTGATAATAACGATACAAGTACACCTGCTAAGAAGGCACCTAAAATATTTTCTGCTCCAACAGATTCCGATAACCCAACTAAGATTAAAATGAGTGCAAAAACAGCCCGTGTATCAATTTGTACACTACCAGCTTTTAAACTATCTAAGTATGGAATGTTTTTAAAGCGTTTTGCAATAAAGTAAATGACAATACCGGCACCGAATAGAAGAAGTAAGAGCCACATACTTTGGCCGCTTTCGGAATTTAATCCGACGAAAACAGCGAGTAAAATCATTGTAACTAAGTCTGCAATAACAGCAACTAATAAAATGATTTGTCCGATCGCAGTTTTTCCTAGGTTGTTTTCTTTTAATGTTGGTACAACAACCCCTAAAGAAATAGTTGAAATAATTAAAGTCATGAACATTGCATTATCTACAAATCCTAGCCATACGAATAGTAATGATAAGGCATAAGATAAGATGAAAATAAATAAGAAGATAATGCTTGCTGCTTGAAATGTATTTGGTTCGTTTGTCGTATTTTTTTTCCCTTTTTGTTTAAAGATAGAAAAGTCAATTTCTAAACCGCTTAAGAACATGAGGAAGATAAATCCTAATGTTGATAAAACTTGAAGCCATATATCTGGCTCAATAATATTAAACCCACTTTTACCTACAAAGATTCCTGCGATAATTTCTGCAACGACAACAGGAAGTGCTTTTAATTTAAAGCGTTGTAACAAAAGGGGAACGAAAAACGCGATTGCAACGACAACCATAAGTGATAGAACAGAAGTATGATGTTCCATTGCGTTCTCTCCCTTCAAATAAATATAGTACCTATTTAGCCATATAATAGGTAGAAAAGCAACGCATATGGATTCGATTTCATAAAGAAAGACTTTTCTTAAGATTTGTCATAATAAGTATATTTTTCATGATTCTGTTGTTAATTCCGTAATGTGGATGTAATAGGGGAGGAGAATAAAAAAAGACTGCTGAGATTCCTCAGCAGTCTTTTTCATGTACATTACATTGAGAAGAAGATCCATACAGTTAAACCGACTGTTGCAGTTGCAACGAAGAAACTGTATATCATTGTAAGAATTTGAACTCTTCCTTCTCCTTCTTTTAAATGCATGAACATAATTAATTGTAATAACGCTTGCGCAACAGCCATTATGATAATAGTTGTTAAGACTGTTGAAAGTGGCAATGTTGTGTAAAGTGCCACGTATAGCGCTAGGAACGTTAGTGCAAGCGATAAAATAAATCCGAAAACGTGTGACCAAGGGAATCCGCTATGCGCATGCCCGTTTGCTTGGTTATTATTTTGACCCATTTACGCCACCATCCCGTTCAAGTAAACTAGTGTGTAAATAAAGACCCAAACTAGATCAAGGAAATGCCAGTATAAGCTGATAATGAATACTTTACGAGCTGTAACTGGTGTTAAACCTCGTTTTAAAATTTGGATAATAACACAAGTTGCCCAAATGATACCGCCTGTTACGTGGGCTCCGTGCGTTCCAAGAAGAACGAAGAATGCAGATAGGAAAGCACTTGTTTGAATTGTTGCGCCTTCACCGATGTACATAATGAACTCTTCGATTTCAAAGAATAGGAAACCTGCACCTAAAAGTAATGTAAGGATGAACCATCCAAGCATTGCTTTTTGATTGTGCTTACGCATTTCGTGAATTACGATACCACATGTGAAACTACTTGTTAAAAGTAGTAATGTTTGAATTAAAAGCGTTTTAAGTTCAAACAGTTGCGCTGGAGTTGGGCCATCTGCCGTACGACCAGCAAGGACTAGATAAGAGGCGAAAAGTGTTGCGAACAGCATAATTTCAGCCCCAAGAAAAATCCAGAATCCTAGGATATTCAATCTGCTTTGTTCGGATTGATATTCCAAAGGTAAGCTTTTATCTAAAGCCGCCATGTCATTTCACCTCTCATGCTATATGTTCTGTTTCTTTAATTTCATCAACACTTACGTAGTAACCATCGTCATAATCGAATGAACGATAGATTAAGCAAGCTAAAATACCAATACCACCGATTGCTGCAAGCCAGAACCAGCTAAATACTAATGCGAAACCTGCAAGACCGAAGAATCCAGACGCAATAATAGGCACACCAGAGTTACTTGGCATGTGAATTGGTTTGATATCTTCTGCAGCTGGTGTAACTGTTTCTCCGCGTTTTTTCATGTACCAGAAAGCATCAGCTTCTTTGATTTCAGGAAGTTTCGCGAAGTTGTAATGTTGTACAGGAGATTGAGTTGCCCATTCAAGTGTACGGCCATCCCATGGATCTCCAGTTGTGTCACGTTCACCGTGACGTGCACTCCAAATTACGTTGTAGCAAAGAAGTAGGAAGCCGATACCCATCATTACCGCACCAACTGATGCGATTTGGTTTAGCCATCCCCATCCAAGACTTTCAGAGTAAGTGTACATACGACGAGTCATACCGTCTAAACCTAAGAAGTACATTGGGAAGAAACAGATGTTGAATCCGCTCATAAAGATCCAGAATGTCCATTTACCTAGGCGTTCATTTAACATATGACCAGTCATTTTTGGATACCAGAATGTGAATCCAGCAAGCATAGCGAATACTGTACCTGCGATTAATACGTAGTGGAAGTGAGCAATTAGGAAGTAGCTGTTATGGTATTGATAATCAGCTGCTGCCATTCCAAGCATAACCCCTGTAACCCCACCGACTACGAAGTTTGGAATAAATGCCAATGACCAAAGCATTGGAACTGTAAAACGGATACGTCCTTTATACAGTGTAAACAACCAGTTAAAGATCTTAACACCGGTTGGAATCGAAATCGCCATTGTCGAAATCGAGAAGAATGAGTTAACCGCTGGACCTGCACCCATCGTGAAGAAGTGGTGAAGCCATACGACGAAACTTAGTAAAGAAATTGCAACCATTGAGTATACCATCGCACTGTAACCGAATAGACGTTTACGTGAGAATGTACTAATGATTTCAGAGAAAATACCGAATGCCGGTAAAATAACGATATATACTTCAGGGTGACCCCATACCCAGAACAGGTTGGCCCATAACATCGGCATACCGCCGCTCGCCATCGTAAAGAAGTGAGCATCGAATAGACGGTCAAATGTCATTAATGCAAGAGCAACTGTTAATACTGGGAAAGCGAAAATAATAATAATTGTTGTAATTAAGATTGACCAAGTAAACATTGGCATTCTCATTAAAGTCATACCAGGTGTACGCATTTTTAAGATAGTAACAAGGAAGTTAATACCGGTCATTAGCGTACCGAGACCTGAAATCTGTAATGCAATTGCGTAGTAGTTATTTCCTACGCCTGAAGTAAACTCTGTACCTGCCATTGGGAAGTAAGAAGTCCACCCAGCGTCTGGAGAACCACCGATTACGAAAGCGATGTTGAATAACATTGCTCCGACAAAGAATAACCAGAAACTTAAAGCATTTAAGAACGGATATGCAACGTCACGAGCACCAATTTGTAATGGTACTACAAGGTTCATTAATCCCATAACGAATGGCATTGCCATGAAAAGAATCATTACTGTACCATGTGTTGTAAAGATTCCGTTATAGTGTTCAGCGTTTAAATAAGTTGTTTCTGGGAATGTTAACTGTGCACGGATCATTAAACCATCCATACCACCACGGAATAACATGATAACCGCGGAAATAATATACATGGCTCCGATTTTTTTATGGTCAACAGTTGTCAACCATTCGTCCCAAAGCCATTTCCATTTTTTATACTTTGTTAGTACGAAAATGATTGCTAATGTCACAAGAACGATAGAAGCGTCTGCACCGTAAATAATCGGGTCACCTGTGACAAAGAATTCATCAAGCTTCACTGTGTTCACTCCAATCTGTTGGAATAATAGCTATTATTTTTTGTTTTTGTAGTAGTTGTAATCACAATATTCAAGTGATTTTGGATCTACATAACTTAAGTGGTGACTAGAGAACGTCATGCGTCCAACTACACCAGGTTTAATAATTTCGTTGTATTTCTGTTCTGTTAACTTATCAGCGGTTTGTTGTACTTCTTTAACCCACTTGTCATATTTCTCTTTAGTTTTCGCTTCAACTTCGAACTCCATGTGAGTGAATCCTTCACCAGAGAAGTTCGCACTACGACCTAGGTAAGAACCTGGCTTATCAGCTTGTAAATAAAGATCCATAATCATGCCATCCATTGTGTACTTCATACCACCAAGTTCTGGTACCCAGAAAGCATTCATTGGGCCGACAGAAGTCAGTTTGAATTGAATTGGTACACCAGCTGGGATGTTTAAATAGTTAACGGTTTCAATTTTTTCCTCTGGGTAACTGAATAACCATTTCCAGTTTGCAGATGTAACATAAATTTCAACTGGTTTAATATGTTTGGACTCTTTCGGAACCTCTTCCGAAGCATAAGTTGCTTTTACTGTTGGAATCGATAATGCGATAACGATAATAACAGGAACAAGCGTCCAAATAATTTCTAGTAATGTGTTACCGTGTTGTTCAGGTGGCTCATAGTCCATATTCTCTGGTTTTTCACGATAACGAATCAAGATGACTGTAAACAGAATGAATACAATTGCGATAATTAATGACATAAGCAAGAATGACCAAACAATTAAATCATACTGTGCTTTTGCAACAGGTCCTTGCGGATTTAATACTGCGAGTTTTTTATCACAGCCACCGAGGAACAGAAGTAATGATAACGGAAGAAGCGAAGCCAACTTCCAAAACGCTTTCTTTAGTTGCACGATTGAAAATCTCCTTTCTCCTTGGATTGAAACTATGCCAATAAAACAATATAAACCTATTAATTTATAGAAGGCAATAGTTTTTGATATATTGTTAAAAAATAGACACAAATGCACACTTTTTAAGGTGAATATCATTTGTAACTTGATTACATTGTAAACTATTTTCCAGAGAAAAACGTGATTGTGAAAATTTTAAGATAAATAAAGTTATACCAGGATATCCAAGAAATAGAAAAAAGCTATCTTATCATAAGAAAGATAGCTGAATATTTTTTATTTTTAGTTTATTTCTCGTGTGACAGTTCGTGGCTGTTCAAGTGTGACAACTTTTTTATATTTAACTTGGTATAAAATGTAACAAATAATCATAAATGGAATGCCACAATAAAGAGCAATTCTTTGATCTGGAATGAAAGCCAAACTAACAAATGTAATGAAATTAAGTGAGAACGCTACGATTGGAACTAGCGGATAGAGCGGTGTACGATATTTTAAATCATTTATGTCGCCACCATTTTTCACGAAATTTCTACGGAAGAAAAACTGTGAAGCGGCGATTGACATCCACACGACAACAGCAGCCATTGCTGCAATAGATGTTAAAACTAGAAAGACAGTATCTGCCGCAAATACACTTGTTAATAAAGAAAGGCTAGCGAAAATTAGGCTGAAAATTAGTGCATTTAGCGGTACACCTTTTTTAGTTAATTTCGTAAATGCTGGACTTGCCATTCCTTGTTTTGCCATCGCCCAAAGCATACGAGAATTTGCGTATAGACCAGAGTTAGCAACGGATAATACAGCTGTAATAATAACGAAGTTCATAATGTCTGCTGCATATGGTACACCGGCTACATCAAAAACAAGTACAAAGGGACTTTCGACTAGATTAGCCTCTTGCCATGGGAGTAAACCTACAACAACTGATATCGCTAAGACGAAGAAGAAGAGAGTTCGCCAAATTGTGTTTTTGATTGCTTTTGGAATTGTTTTTTCAGGGTTTTCACTTTCTCCTGAAGCGATTCCGATTAATTCTGTTCCTTGGAAGGAGTAATTTACTGTAATCATCGTAAGAAGAACAGCTAATGCGCCGTTTGGAAATAGCCCGCCATTTTCAGTGAAATTATGAAGCATTGGAGCTGGCTTTCCATTAAAGTCTAGTAGACCGAACATAACAGCGCCACCAAGTACGATAAAAATAACAATTGTCGCGACTTTTACACTTGCGAACCAAAACTCTGCTTCTGCATATGCTTTTGCTGATAAAGCGTTTACGAGGAAGAGTGCTGCTGCAAATGTAACGCACCAAATCCATGAAGAAACGTCTGGAAACCAGCGTTTCATTAAAATACTTACAGTTGTTAACTCTACTCCCACCGTAACAGCCCAATTTAGCCAATACATCCAACCGACAACAAATCCAAAACCAGGTGAGATAAATTTGCTTGCATAGCTTTGGAATGAACCTGCTTCTGGCATAGCAACGGATAATTCACCAAGACATAACATCGTTAAATACATAACAAATCCACCGACTAAAAATGCAAGAATAGCACCACCAGGTCCGGCATTATGGACGATTTGACCAGATCCCATAAATAGACCGGTTCCGATAACGCCGCCGAGTGCAATCATAAATAGGTGTCTACTTTTCATTGTTCGTTTTAAATCTGTTTGTTCAATTTGTTGATTCATATGCCCCTCACCCCGTATTTTCTTGAATGTGTGAACTTCGTTTTATTCTGAGTTTTTAATCATTAGTGGGGGATGCAACACACACTCGGTTTATTTGCTATGAAATGAATGGAGTATGTAAAAAAACGAACTATGACTAAATACTCTAAGAATGTTTGTTAACATGGTGATATCTTCACTATGTTAACAATTTTGATTTTAGCAAAATATTCTGGAAATGTATATTTATTTTTCTTTTTATTAAAAATAATTAGAATTTTTATAATTAATTCTATGAGCGATAATTCACATGATCTTTCTAGCAAACTAGTAAGAAGAAGGGTACAATGATAAGAGTTGTGTCTGTAAAATAATAATTAATGGAGTTTTGTTTATAATGAAAAAGTTAAAATATCTTTTTGTTTTTGGGATTATACTTGCTGCTGCATTTTTTATAGGAAAAGATAAAATCATGCAAAAGGCGCAAGTTCTACGCTTAGAGTTTCTATCTGAAATGAAAGAAGCAGCTATGATTGAAGATGTTCCGTTTATTAAACAATTACCAGAATTACCTCGAGGATGTGAAGTGACAAGTTTAGCTATGTTGCTGCAATATAAAGGTGTACAAGTAGATAAGATGCAACTTGCTAGCGAAATTCATCGCGTTCCATTTGAACAAAATGGCGTACGGGGAAATCCTTACGAAGGGTTTGTTGGAAATATTTACACAAAGGCAGAGCCTGGATATGGTGTATATAATCAACCGATTTTTAATTTAGCAGAAAAATATGTTCCTGAAAAAGTAATTAATTTAACAGGTAGAGACATGCAAGATATATATAAAGTAATTAGTTCTGGTTCACCGGTATGGGTCATTATCAATACGACGTTTAAGCCGCTAGCTGAAAGTAGTTTTGAAACATGGAATACGAGTTCGGGCGAAGTGAAAATTACATATTATGAGCATAGTGCAGTAGTAATTGGATATGATCAAAACTTTGTATATGTAAATGATCCTCTTAAAAATAATCCGCGTTTGGCTGTTCCACGAGCAGAATTTGAGAAAGCTTGGGAGCAAATGGGAAAACAAGCAATTACTATTTTATGATAATGAAAAAGTCACCTTTTGGATGGCTTTTTCTTTTTAGTTTATAATCACTGAAAATTAAGAATATTCTTTTAAAAGTTAACAATTCACGTTATAATAACATTTAACTTGGTGAAGAAGGAGTGAAGGGGTATGGATGTTGCAAAGGAACTTGTTTTGTCAAAAAATCAGTTAGTTGAGTGGAGAAGGCATTTTCATAAGTATCCAGAGTTATCTTTTCAAGAAGAAAAAACATCGCAGTTTGTGTTCGACATACTTCGAAAATCCCCGTATTTAGAAGTGTCACGGCCGACTAAATATAGTGTGATGGCAAAGTTAGTAGGTAAACAGCCGGGCAAAACAGTTGCGGTTCGAGCCGATATGGATGCTCTTCCTATTCATGAAGAAAATGAGTTTGATTTTATTTCTACATATAAAGGTGTGATGCATGCATGCGGTCATGATGGACATATAGCGATATTAATTGGAGTCGTACATAAGTTAGTGGAAGAAAGAGAGAAGATTAAAGGGGAGATTCGTTTTCTATTCCAACATGCTGAAGAGAATTTCCCTGGTGGTGCAGAGGAGATGGTTGCTGCAGGTGTAATGGAAGGTGTGGATTATATTATTGGTGCTCACCTTTGGACGTCGTTAGAGGTTGGGAAAATAGGCGTTATTTATGGTCCTGCAATGGCTGCACCGGATGTTTTTAAAATTAAGATAGAGGGAAAAGGTGGACATGCTGGAATCCCTCATGAAACGGTGGATAGTATCGCAATCGGAACACAAGTCGTTTCGCAACTTCAGCAAATTGTATCTCGCCTCACGAATCCATTAGATTCTCTCGTAATATCTGTTACACAATTTCATGCGGGGACAACTCATAATGTAATACCAGAGCAAGCGGAGATTGAAGGGACAGTGAGAAGTTTAAGACATGAATTACGAGGTGAAACAGAGAAGAAGATTGAGCGGATTGTGAAGTATATTACGGAATCTTACGGAGCGAAATATACATTTTCATATGAATATGGATATCGACCAGTTGTAAATGACTATGAAGCTACAGATCTTATTGAACAAACGGCATTACAACTTTATGGAAGGGATAGAGTTGTTCGTTTACAGCCGACGATGGCTGGAGAAGATTTTTCAGCGTTTTTACAAAAGGCACCGGGGACATTCTTTTTTATCGGAGCAGGAAATAAAGAGAAAGGTATTATATATCCTCACCATCACCCTCGTTTTACAATTGACGAAGATGCATTACCGATTGGAGTCGAAGTCTTTGTATCAGCCATTATGAATTTTATAAGTAAAGGAGAATGAGATGAAGAAAATATACATCCTAGCGCTTATTCCAGTTCTTTGTTTAGTAGTTGGGCCAATATTTGCGAATTCAGTTACTCCTTACGTATTAGGGATGCCATTTTTATTATTTTGGGTATTATTATCAGTGTTTATTACATCTCTTTGTATGGGGCTTGTGTACGTGTTTGATCCTGCTAATAAGGAGGATGTAAAATGACTGCATTACTTATCATTATTTTATTTTTGTTTCTCGCATTATTTTTAGGGATTCGGGCACAACATGGAAAAGATATGGATTTAGAGCAATGGTCAGTTGGGGGAAGAGGATTTGGCACTATTTTTGTTTTTCTCCTTATGGCAGGTGAAATTTATACGACGTTTACATTTTTAGGGGGAAGCGGTTGGGCGTATAGTAAAGGCGCGCCTACCTTTTATATTTTAGGTTATGGCGCTTTAGCTTATCTTTTATCGTATTTTTTATTGCCACCGATTTGGAAGTATGCGAAAGAGCATAACCTTGTTTCACAGTCGGATTTTTTTGCGAAGAAATATAGAAGTAAAGCGCTTGGACTTATTGTCTCAATTGTTGGTGTTGTTTCCATCATCCCATATCTTGTTTTACAGTTAAAGGGACTGGGAATTATCGTTTCAGAAGCGTCTTACGGAAGGGTGTCACCTGTTGTTGCGGTTTGGATTGGTGCCATTGTTATAACTATATATGTAATGGTTTCAGGTATACACGGTTCAGCTTGGACGGCTGCTTTGAAGGATATTATGATACTGTTTATCGTTATGTTTTTAGGTATATATTTACCGTATCATTATTATGGAGGATTTCAGCCGATGTTTGAAGCTGTAGAAGCAGCGAAACCGGGGTTTTTATCTTTACCTGAAGAAGGAATGAGTATTTCTTGGTTTGTTTCTACTATTATATTAACGGCCCTCGGCTTCTATATGTGGCCTCATACATTTGCTTCTGCTTTTTCTGCAAAAAATGAAAAAGTATTTCGTAAAAATGCAGCAATTATGCCATTGTATTCTTTAGTGTTACTTTTCGTATTTTTCGCAGGGTTTGCTGCTATATTGCAAGTTCCTGGGTTAAAGGGAGCGGATGTAGATCTTTCATTAGTCCGTCTTGCTTTACAAACTTTTGATCCTTGGTTTATTGGGATTATTGGTAGTGCGGGAGTATTAACGGCATTGGTTCCAGGCTCTATGCTCGTTATGGCGGCTTCTACACTGTTAGCGAAAAATATTTACCGAACGATCGTTCCGTCAGCTTCAGATAGACAAGTTGCTAAAGCCGCAAAGTTATTTGTACCTGCAGTAACGCTCGTAGCAGTTTTATTTACATTTAAAGGAGGAGAAACAATAGGAGCCCTTCTTTTAATGGGATACAGTATCGTTACGCAACTTTTCCCTGCACTTGTATGTAGCTTGTTTCCACGCCAAATTGTTACGAAGCAAGGAGCGATTGCAGGAATGGGAGTTGGGCTGTTGGTGGTCGCATATATTACCTTATCTGGTTCAACTATAGCCACGATGTTTCCGAGTTTTCCGCAGTATATAAAAGATTTGAATGTAGGCATAGTCGCATTGTTAATTAATATGATTGTGATGTTTGTAGTTAGTGGATTTACAAAAGGTGTATTTATAAAGAAAAACACTACAATAGTAGAAAAGTAATTCGTTTATTGGAGCTATCTTTGCAAAGAGATAGCTCTTTTTTGTATATATTTTCTTCTATTAGCGGAATCTAACTAAAAACTTGTTGAAAAGGAAGTTAGGTGGGGAAATTGTTAGAGCTTGAAGGTAACTTATTTGAAGTTATGAAAGAAATTAGGGATGAGTTAGGTTCACCTAATGATTTAACAATTAGAGAAGTTGCTCTTGCTGGGAGTTTTACACGTTGTGCGGTTGTGTTTTTATGTGGATTAACAGATAAGGATAATGTTTATAAATATGTCATTCGCACACTGCAATACGAAGAAATTCAAAATGAGGAAGCTGTTGTTCAAACGTTATTGGATCGTTTTATTTCTATCGCAGAAGTAGGTGTAAAGACGAAGTTTCCAGATATTATGAATGCGATTTTAGCAGGAGATACAGTTATATTAATTGATAATATTCAAACTGCTATCGTTATTAATAGTAGGGCTTGGGAGAAGAGAAGTTTAGAGCCACCAGTGACAGAAGATTTAATACGCGGACCGAGAGTTGGATTAAATGAAGATATTAATGTGAATAAAATGTTAATCCGACGCAGTTTACGCGATCCAAAGTTGAGGTTCCAATCTTATATTATGGGGAAGCGATCGCAGAAAGAAGTAACCCTAGTATATATAGAAGATATTATTAATCCTCACATTGTAAAAGAGTTAGATCGCCGTCTTCAATCAATAGTGACAGATGTCGTTTTGGAAACAGGTACGATTGAACAATTAATTCAGGATAATAATTTATCCCCATTTCCACAATTTTTGAATACGGAGAGGCCTGATAATATTATAGCCTCATTAGCGAAAGGGAAGGCGGCCATTTTAGTAGATGGATCCCCATTTGCTCTTATCGCGCCACTCGTATTTGTTGATATTTTTCAATCTGTAGAAGATCATTACGAGCGCTGGGTGATTGGAACGTTATTAAGATTTTTACGTATGGGATCAGGTATAATTGCGGTTTTGTTACCAGCTATGTATGTAGCACTTGTATCTTATCATCAAGGACTTATTCCTTCTAAACTGGCTTATTCAATTGCGGGTGCGAGGGAAGGTGTTCCGTTTCCAGCATATATTGAAACGTTAATGATGGCCTTGACTATGGAATTAATACGAGAAGCTGGAATCCGATTGCCGAAACCGATGGGACAAACGATAGGGATTGTAGGAGGTCTTGTAATTGGAGAAGCTGCGGTAAATGCAGGAATTGTAAATCCGTTTTTAGTTATTATTATTGCGGTTACTGCGATTGCTACGTTCTCGCTTCCTGTATATAGTATTACAATTACGTTCCGAATTTTACTTTTTGTCTTTGTGTTAGCTGCAACGGCTTTTGGGTTGTATGGGATTATTCTAGCTCTGATCGCACTTGCTATTCATATTACAAATTTAACGAGTGTTGGTATACCGTATACAACTCCAATTGCTCCTGCATTTTATAAAGATTGGAAAGAAGAATTTATTCGCATGCCAAAATCGATGTTGAAAGATAGACCAGAGTACTTACAAACAAAAGATTCTACAATACGTCCAAAGGAGCGAAAATAATTGAAACCATTTGAGTATGGCGATGAAGAGATTGGATCTCGGGAAATTGGATTTGCGGTATCGTCAACAATTATTGGTATAGGGGCATTGTCTATGCCAAGAGATATTGCTAGCCAAACTTTATTTTCGGACGGTTGGGTTATTTTGCTTTTGGGTGGATTGGTCTGTGCAGTTTTAGGCTGGTTTGTGACGAGAGTGGCTATCTTATTCCCAAAACAAAACTTTGTTCAATATACGAGTGCGCATTTGACGAAGCCTGTTGCATACACAATTAGTAGCATTTTAGTATTAACGTTTGCTGCTTTGACAGCATATGAATCGCGAATGATTTCAGTTATTTCTCAAACGTATTTATTTAGTGATACACCAATACAACTACTGTCTTTCTTTTTCTTATTAGTTGTTATTTACGGAATAGCAGGATCAAGAGCGGCCTTATTAAGGTTAAATGTTTTATTCTTACCTATTGTTTTAATTGCGATAGTGCTTCTTTCTTTATTGAATATAAATTTAATGGAAATAAATAATTTACTACCAGCTTTTCAAACTAAAGTAAGTCAATATGCTGTTGGAGTTAAAAATTCTATTTTTACGTTTATTGGATTTGAAGTAGCTCTGTTTTATGCGGTGTTGCTAAATGATAAGGCAGCGAAAAAAGCGCCAATGGCAGTTGCGAAAGCGGTGATGGTAAACGTGTTGTCATACATTTTAATTTATGTAACTTGTATTAGTGTTTTTACGTATATGACAACACGTGGATTGACATATCCAACAATTGAATTAGGGAAAGAAATTGAAATTGGTGGAGGATTTTTAGAAAGGTTTGATGCGATTTTTTTTACGACTTGGATTATTACTATTTATAACACTACAGCAATGTATTATGACGTCGCATCTTTATTGTTTTGTGCTATGTTTCCGAAAGTGAAGAAACATATTTTTATTTTCGTAAGTGCCCCGATTATTTTTATGGTGAATATGATACCCAGTAGTTTGAATACTTTATCAAGTTATGGGACTTATTTAGCTTGGATAGATATGGGAGTTGTTGTGTTAGCGCCTTTGCTCGTTTTAATTGTATATAAAATAAAAAGAAGGAATGGTGGAAATGAAACACCTTCTTAAAATTATAATGGTTATGGCTTTAACTGGATTTATGAGTGGGTGTTCTGAGTTAGAAGAGATAGAAGAGAGAGGATTTGTAGTAGGAGCGGCTTACGATATTGTGAAGGAGAAGAAAGCGAATCCAATTATGAAAGGGACCTATCAGATGGTACTCCCCAGTAAATTGTCTCAACAGGGCGGACAAGGGGGTGGGGGGGATAGTGAAAATTATATTAATGTTAGTGCGAAAGCAGATAGTGTGTTTGAACAAATAAGAATAATCGCTAAAAAAATTAGTCGAACATTATTTTTCCCTCATATACAGGTGATTATTTTCTCTGAAGAATTACTTTCACATCCATACATTTTACAAAATACATTAGATGTATATATTCGCGATCATGAGATGAGAAGAAATATTCGTTTGTTCGTTTCTAATAAAAATGCCGAAGCTATTTTAAAACAAAGTGCCAAGCCTGAAAATTTACCGGCGCAGTATATTGATATGTTAGCTGAACACCCTCCGAAAAATGCCCAAATGATTGAGGCTGCAAGAATTGGTGAGGTGCAGGAAAAGATGATCTCTAACCGAAGTTTCGTATTGCCTATTCTGGAACTAACAAAGCAAGGAGTACAAATGAACGGTGCAGCATTGTTTCGTGGAAAGGATAATAAGTGTGTAGGCAATTTGAGTGGGGAAGAAACATTAGGGATGAATTATATAATAGGTAAAAAAATTGGCGGTTTTTTTACCATCCGTAAAAAGAATCAACTTATTACATATGAAATTCATAAGTTACGTCGAAAAATTAAAGTATCCACAACGAATGCTACAAAACCGAAATTTAATATTCATTTATTTCTGGAAGGTACAATAGCTGAGTTGCACTTTAGTGATCATAAAAAGGTTTTGAATGAAAAGCGTTTAGAGAGGGATATATCGGAAGAAATGGAGGAGCGTATTCAAAAATCGATTAAGCTTGTTCAAAAAAAATATAAGGTAGATGTATTAGAGTTAGGGGAAGTGTATAAACGACATAATTATAAAGAATGGAAAAAAATAAGTAAGAATTGGGATCAAGGCGAAAATTACTTTAGTAATGCTGAAATTACTGTTCATGTTCATCCAACAATTGAACATTCAGGTTCAGCTTTACCGAAAAGAGTGAAATAAGGTGATGAAAGTTGTTTACTGGATTAGGAATTAGTTGCACGATATTAATGGCGGTGCTGCCGGGGGCTATATATTTCATTCATAAAAAACTCACAACGTATGGAGCGCAGCCGTGGAATACTGATGTACAAAAAAAGAAACCTGAATGATTTTCAGGTTTCTTTCGGGCAAAGCATATGTGAAGGGGGATGCCTTCTATGTATGCTTTGTTTTATACAAGCCCTAACCAATGTACCAATTGTGTAGAGAGGAATGTAACAACAATGGCGATAACGGTAGGGATTGCAAACGATAAGAATGTCCATTTTGCACTTTTTGTTTCTTTGTATATGTTAACCAGTGTTGTTCCGCACGGGAAATGAAGAAGTGAGAACAACATTGTGTTTAACGCTGTTAACCAAGTCCAACCATTTTCTAGGAATAGATTTTTAATTTGATTAAAATCATCTATTTCAGTTAAAGCCCCAGTTGATAAGTAAGACATTAATAAAATTGGGATTACAATTTCATTAGCGGGTAGTCCAAGAATGAATGCAGCTAGAATAAACCCGTCAAGTCCTAACATTTTAGCAAATGGATCTAGGAAGTTTACAAAATACATAAGTAAGCTTGTGTCACCGATAAAAATGTTAGCAAGTAACCAAGTTAATGCAGCCGCAGGGGCAGCAACAACTATAGCTCGTTTTAAAACGTAGATTGATTTATCGAGTGTTGCCCGAACAATTGTATTCCAAACTTTTGGCTTGCGGTACGGAGGTAACTCAAGTGTGTAGTGAGTTGGAACGCCTTTTAAGGCTGTTTTTGATAGTACCCAAGAAACGGTTAATGTCATAATAACACCAATTACAACCATTCCAACTACAACGCCAGCAGTCACCAATGTTTGCATACTGCCTGTATAACCAGCAGCCATAAATAGTGAAGCCATTAAAATTAACATAGGCCAGCGACCGTTACAAGGAACGAAGTTGTTCGTTAAAATTGCTAGCATACGTTCACGTGGTGATTCAATGATACGTGTTGACATAATGGCTGCTGCATTACAACCAAATCCCATTGCCATTGTTAAAGATTGTTTCCCGTGTGCACCAGATCGTTTGAATAAGCGGTCCATATTAAACGCGACACGTGGTAAGTATCCGTAGTTTTCTAATAGCGCGAACATAGGAAAAAAGATTGCCATAGGGGGTAACATAACACTAATAACAGCACCGATACCACGGAATAAACCAAGTATTAAAATGCCATGTAACCATTCAGGTGCATGAGCAGCTTGGAACCAAGATGTTAAATATCCTTCAGCCCATCCGAAGAATTCGGCAATCATATCAGATGGTACGTTAGCACCTGCAATTGTAAGATAAAAAATAATAGATAAAATACCGAGCATAATTGGGAATCCCCAGATTGGAGATGTGAAAACTTTATCTAGTTTTTCGGAACGATATAATTTATCAGTATTTGTATATTGAACGGATTCTTTACATATGCTTGCAGATGTTCGGTAAATATCTCCGACTATATCATCTCGTATATCTTCTGTTGAAAATGTTTGTGCGTGTTGAATAATATAGTCTAATGGAAGAGCTTTACTGGCTGAGTGAGATTCCATTAATTACGACCTCCCTTACAAGCGGTTCATTATGGTGTTTTTGAAGTGTAGTTAAGAAATTTTTATCTCCATCTAATATACGTAAAGCAATCCAACGTGCTGGATACGTATCACCGAACACTTTATAAATTTGTGGTTCTAATTCTTGAATCATATTTTCGATTTTTTCGCTGTAAGTAATTTTAATTGGTGTTGGAATTAGTTTTTTATTTGCTACTTTCGCAATAACATTTACCAAATGACCAATACCTACTCGATTACGTGCTGAAATTTTAGCGACAGGTACACCAAGTGATTTTGCTAATTTCTTTTCATCAATAACAATGCCTTTTTTCTCTGCTTCATCAATTAAGTTAATGCATATGACTACATTATTTGTCATCTCCATCACCTGGAGTGCTAAATTTAAATTTCTTTCCATAGCAGTTGCGTCTATGACAACTACAGTTACTTCTGGTTTTTCAAATATAATATAATCCCTCGCTACTTCTTCGTCTGCGGAATTTGAGTATAGCGAGTAAGTTCCGGGTAAATCTATTAATGTATAATTACTTCCGTTATGTTCATATTCTCCTTCAGCTTTTAAAACAGTTTTTCCCGTCCAGTTTCCAGTATGTTGTTTTAAGCCTGTTAAAGTATTAAATAATGTACTTTTCCCGGTATTCGGGTTACCAGCTAAAGCGATACGATGTTTGCTCATCTGAAATCATCTCCTATTAATACCCCGAAAATAAGGGAGCTTTCTTCTTTGCGTAGTGCAATAGTTGTGTTGCTCACTTGATAAGCGACCGGATCTCCAAGTGGACTGCGTTGCAATACTTTAATCGTTGCCCCAGGGATAAATCCCAAATCTAATAAACGTCGTTTCATAGTTCCTTCTAATTGTATCTTCTCAATTTGTACAACTTCCCCTGTTTTAAACTCGGAAAGGGGTTTAGTATTAGCCGATACCATAAAAGTTACCTCTTCTCTATATTGTTAGTGTTAGTTTAAAAAGTTTCCTTAGGTAAACTTTTTGTTAGTAATATAGTAGACTACATTGGATGATGCTGTCAATTAGTACTTTAAAAATATTCATTTAATTTTAGAATTGTTCCAATTTATTTAGTTGTACTAAAAAATATTACTGAAATTCTTTTTAATGTGCATAAATTAGGCGTGAAAAAGTTACAAAATACAGCGGAATTGTAAATGTAACTTTAACTAAAAGGGAAAAAGATAGAAAAACATTTACATTGAATTTACATTGTTAAGAATAAATTTACATTACAGCATAGTTAGTGTGGTTTTTGTTTGCTTCTTTAACTACAAATGTTGGGATTCCTAGCTTTTAAGGATTATTATCGTCATTTACTTAAAATTAAAAATTGCTTAACACTCACATAATATTGTTGTCCTACAATGAATTTGTGTTCGAAAGAAAATGAATTCGAAAAGTGATAATCCAAATGGGGGTACAAGACATGGTTATGAAAAAAGGTATTAAATTTTCTTTAGCAGCTTTAGTGGTAGCAGGAGCATTAGTTGGGTGTGGGAAAGCAGAAGATACAACTAGTAAAGAAACTGCTAAAGGAAGCGATAATACAAAACAAGAATTATCAGGTACGATTGCAGCAGCTGGTTCTACAGCTCTTCTACCTCTTGCGGAGGAAGCTGGAAAGAAATTCATGGAGAAAAATTCAAAAGTTTCTATTCAAGTCCAAGGTGGCGGTAGTGGAACTGGGATTAACCAAGTAGCATCTGGTGCAGTACAAATTGGTAATTCAGATGTTCCGGCCGGAGATAAAATAAAAGATGCTGAAAAGGCGAAAGAATTAGTAGATAACAAGGTAGCGGGTATTGCATTCGCTCTTGTCGTAAATAAAGATGTAAAAGTTGATAACTTAACGGTGCAACAAGTACAAGATATCTTCACTGGAAAAGTAACAAACTGGAAAGAAGTAGGCGGAAAAGATGAAAAAATCAACGTAATTAATCGTCCGGCTTCATCTGGTACACGTGCTACATTTGAAAAAACGATTATGAAAGACGCGAAAATTAATGATGGAACTGGTACAACACAAGATTCTAACGGTGCAGTAGAGCAAGCTATCAATTCTACTCCAGGTTCAGTAAGTTATTTAGCAATGTCTTATATGGTTGGAGATAAAAAAGGTGCACTACAAACAGTGAAAATTGATGGTGCTGAACCGAAAGTTGAAAACATTGCGTCTGGTAAATATCCATTCTGGTCTTACGAGTATATGGTAACAAAAGGTGAAGCGAAAGAAGCAACAAAAGCTTACATCGATTATGTAAAAGGTAAAGACTTTGAAAAGCAAGTAGAAGATATGGGCTACATTCCAATGTCTAAATTAAATAAGTAATAAAGTTTTATGGGGCTGGCTGCAAGGTCAGTCCTGTTCATTTCAATCTGTGAAGTGGGGTCTGTCCTGTGATGAAGGGGAAAAAACAAATTAATTACGTGAAAAGTGAATATATAGGAAGATCACTTGTTACGTTTTGCGGTATTTTTATTGTTTTAATTACATTAGCTATTATTGCATTTATTTGTGGTAAAGGTATTCAATCTTTTACACAAAGTGGTATCTCGTTTACTGAGATGTTAACATCGACAAAATGGAATCCAAATGCTGATCAAGGATCTTTTGGGGCTTTGATTTTCATTGTAGGTTCAACGGTGGTTTCGTTAGGTGCGGTTATTATTAGTGCACCAATTGCTATAGCTCTTGCTATATTTATGAATTTAATTTCGCCGAAGTTTGGAAATAAAGTATTGAAGCCTGTTCTAGAATTGTTAGTTGGTATTCCTTCGGTTGTATACGGATTATTAGGGGTTACGATTTTAGTACCACTATTACGTGATTCGTTTGGGGGAGTGGGCTTTAGTTTAATTGCAGGTATTGTTGTATTAAGTATTATGATTTTACCTACTATTGCTAGTATCGCTTCTGATGCAATACGTTCTGTTCCATTTGATTATTTAGAAGCTTCTTATGGTCTAGGATCAACGAAATGGCAAGCGATTAGCCGAGTGATTGTTCCTGCTGCGAAAAAAGGGATTTTAACAGGTGTTGTTTTAGGCTTAGCGCGTGCTTTCGGTGAAGCGCTAGCGGTTCAAATGGTAATCGGGAATACGATTAAATTACCAGAAGGAATATATAGTCCAACAGCGACGTTAACTGGTATTTTAACAATGGACATGACGAATACATTGAACGGAACTGCTTGGAACAATGCGCTATGGACTTTAGCGATGATTTTACTTGTTATTTCATTCCTGTTTATTTTAGTAATTCGAGCGATTGGACAAAGAGGTGAGCGATAATAATGAATGCAAGAACGGTAAATAAAGTTTGGACAGGTATCTTTTATGCGGTTGCGGCTTTGGTCGTAGCTATGCTAGTGTTCTTAGTGTTTGAAATTTTACAAAAGGGATGGGGATTTTGGGATCCTAATTTCTTGTTTGGAGAACCAAGTAATACAAGAGCTGGTGGTGGGATTGGTCCACAGTTATTCAATTCCTTCTACATGCTTGTTATAACGCTTATTATATCTATTCCTCTTGGGTTAGGTGCTGGAATATATTTAGCGGAGTATGCAAAACAAGGGCGCTTTTTAAATTTCGTTCGTTTATGCATTGAGACAATGGCGTCTTTACCTTCTATTGTTGTTGGTTTATTCGGTTTGTTGGTGTTCGTTACAATGACAGGATGGGGATACACAGTAATAGGTGGTGCTCTTGCTTTAACTATTTTAAATTTACCAGGTTTAACGCGTGTTTGTGAAAATGCGATTTCAGAAGTGCCTCATAATGTAAAAGAAGCAAGTCTTGGATTAGGTGCAACGAAGTGGCAAACAATCGCTCGTATTATTATCCCATCTTCATTACCGCAAATTATTACAGGTATTATTTTAGCGGCGGGTCGTATATTTGGAGAAGCGGCAGCATTAATTTATACAGCGGGTTTAACATCCCCGATTTTAAATTCAGCAGCGGATTTTTCGAGCCCTGCGCATCCTTTAAATCCGTTTAGACCAGCTGAAACATTAGCGGTTCACATTTGGAAATTAAATTCTGAAGGAGTTATTCCAGATGCGAAGTTGATTGCGACAAAATCTGCAGCTGTATTAATTATTATGGTATTACTATTCAATGTTATTTCACGCTTGATAGCGTCTATATTACACAAGCGCTTTACAGGAACGAAAAGAAAAAGTAAAACAACGAAAAAGGTAAAAGCGGCATAAATTATAAAGGAGAACTCTCTATTTATAGATAGGGGGTTCTTTTGTATTTTAATATAGAAGGAAAGGACGTAATGATTGTTGAATTTGTAATTAATTATATAGACGAACAGATGTAATTTAGAGAGGAGTTTTAATTTGTTTTTTCTGCAAATGTCAGGTTTTCCTGGGTCAGGAAAATCGACAGCTTCTAAGTATATAGCGAAATTAACAGGTGCTGTAATTATAGATCATGATGTTTTGAAATCCGCGTTGTTAAAATCATTAAAAGTAAAAGGAATTGAATCAACGATTGTTGGTGGGCTTGCGTATGATGCCGAATGGGTATTGATCGATTCTTATTTAGAACAAGGGCATAGTGTTATATTGGATAGTCCGTGTTTATATGAGGGAATGGTTGAAAAAGGGATTGAATTATCAAATAAACATGGTGTGAAATATAAATATATTGAGTGTTATCTTAATGATATGGAAGAGATTAATAGGAGACTGCAAACGCGTAAGCGTATGATCAGTCAAATTGAAAAGGTGGAGTCGGAAGTAGGTTTTAAAAAGTGGTTAAATGGTAGTAAAAGACCTTCAAATAATGAATACCTTATTGTGGATTCTAGTAAACCTATAGAGCAATATGTGGAAAAAATGATGGATTATATGACTAAGTAGAGAGAAGGCGTTATCTTCATTTGTGAAGATAACGCCTTTTGTTTTTAAATATCAGGTGTTTCTGTAGAAGTGCTTATTTTCCTACGGGAGCGTCTTTTTCTCCCGATTTTATCTAATAGTTCATACATAACTGGAACGACTACTAATGTAAGAACAGTTGAGACTGCCAAACCGCCGATGACAACGACGGCTAAACTTTTTGATACCATACTTCCTGCTTGGGATTGGCCAAATAGGAGTGGGAGCATAGCAACGATTGTTGTAATAGCTGTCATAATAATTGGGCGTAGTCTAGTAGAACCTGCTTCAAGTAAGGCTTCTCTAGTTTCCATGCCGTGTTCCCGATTTTGTTGGACTCTTTCTATTAATACAATAGCGTTTGTAACAACAATCCCGATTAACATTAATGCGCCAATCAAGGAATTTACATCAACAGGTGTTCGTGAAATGATTAATCCTAAAATACCACCGACAGCAGCTAACGGTAAGGAGAATAGGATTGCAAAAGGAGCGCGTGCTTGCCCGAAGGTGATAACCATAATTAAATATACAATCCCGATTGCAATCCCCATAATTTTGAATAAATCTGTAAAATTCTCTTGCATAGATTCAGTAGCTCCTGCGATATTTACTTTTGAACCGCTAGGTAAATCTAAGTCAGTTATCGCTTTATTTACTGCTGTGTTTACTTTACTCAAGTCTTCATTTGAAGCTTCGGCGGTAATTTGAATTGTTTCTTTTCCGTCTTTATGGAAAATTTCTGTTTGCGTTTGTTTTTCTGAAATAGTTGCGATGTCTTTTAAAGGAATTGGTCCATTAGTAGGTGATAGTATATTTGTATTTAAAATATCTTCTTGTTTAGTAATGTTTTCCTTTTTATGTTCTATCATAATAGTAGTTTTTTCATTATTAATTGTAATTTCGCCAATAGGTGACTTCTTCATAAGGAATGCTACTTGTTGCGCAGCTATTTCTGGTGTTAAAACTAGTTGTTCAGCCTTTGTTTGATCAATATGAATTTGCCATTCTTTCTTAGAGTCTTCTAAATTCGTTTTTACTTTAGAAAGATCATCCATGCTTTTTAGTTTTGTTTCGACGATAGTAGCCGCCTCTTTTAAATCCGCTTCGTTAGTAGCTGTTACGTTAAATTGTAAGTTGTTGCCGCCGCCGGAGCTTGAATAACTTGTTTTTATATAATCAAGTTCAGCAGGCTCAAAAGTTTTATTTTCCTTTTTTAACTCTTTAATATATTGATCAATATCAGAACCTTTTTTAAAGACTACAAATATACTAGCAAGGTTATTTTTAGTTGTTTGCCCCCATTGTGCATCTTCTGCGCTAGATCCCATTCGTAAAATAACGTCTGTTACATCTGAATTAGAAAGTAATTTCTTTTCGAAATCGAATGCTTTTTGTTTTTGAGCTTCAGCATTATAATCGGCTGGAAATGTCATGTTAATAGATAACATTGTGTCGTCCTCAGATTTTATGTTTGCTTTCGGTAGTAATATATAGGCTGCAATTGATCCTGCAAATAATAAAAATGCAGTAAGTAGAATAATGAATTTATGAGAAAGAGACCACTTTAACGTAGCAACATATCGTGATGAAGAACTTGGCTTTCGATGCTTTGTTTTTTTGAGTAGTAAAAAAGCCATAAGTGGAACAACTGTTAGTGCAACGATTAAGGATGATAGAATAGAATATACAACTGCTAATACCATAGGTAACATTAATTTTCCGATTGCTCCTGATACGAGGCCGATAGGTAAAAAAACAGCGACGGTTGTTAAAGTAGAAGAAGTAATTGCGACGGCGACTTCTTTCGTTGCATCAAGAATAATATTTTTAGAGAAAGAATCTTTTTGTAAACGGCGGAAAATATTCTCGATGACAACGATACTATCATCGACGAGACGTCCAACCGCAACAGCTAAACCACCAAGGGTTAAAATGTTAAGTGTGATGTTAGATTGATGTAGTAAAAAGAGTGTTAATAAAATAGATAATGGAATACTGACAACAGCGATGAGTGTTGTTCGGAAGTTACGTAAAAAGATTAAGATAATTAGAGTTGCAGCGATTGCTCCAAGTATTACTTCTTTTCCCATGCTAGTAACAGCATTTTCAACTTGTTCATGGGTTGAAGCCAAAAGTTTAATAGAAAATTGATCTTTATATTCCTTATTTATCTCTTTAACTTTTTTATCAATCTCTTTTCCGATGGCAACTGCATTTTTACTCGGTTCTTTCATGATGATTAATCCTGTGCCTTCTTCGCCGTTTATATGTGAGATTGTATCGTAGTGTTGTTTGATTTCGATTTGAGCAATGTCTTGTAATTTCACTTGGGGTGCCACAGTGATGTTTTTAATGTCATTTACATTTTTTATGTCCCCGATGACGCGGAGATTGTATTCTTCTTGATTAACAGTAATTGCCCCAGCTGGAGTAGAAGTTTCTTTTCCTTGTAAAATAGTTAGTACCTGCTGTGATGTTACGTTTTTGTTTTTTAATTGGTTCGGATCAAGTACGATAGATAATTCAGAGGTGGATTTTCCGAAAAACATAACATTAGCAACACCATCAATGTTTTCGAGTTGTGGTACGATTTCTTTTTCAATTTGTTTTTCATCTGCTTTTGAAAACCCGTTTTGTTTCTGGATAGTAATTTGGGCGAGTGGAATCATAGAAGTGTTTAGTTGACTAACTACGGGCTTGGTTACATCTTTAGGTAATTTAATTGTATTGACGGCTTTTTCGACTTCGCGTGCTGCATCTTTCATGTTTGCTTTTGATGTATACGCAATATCGATACGTGATAATCCCTCGTATGTAGAAGAAGTAATGGTGTCGACGTGTTCTAAATTGCGAAATTGTTTTTCGAGAGGATCAGTTACATCTTTTGTCATCGTTTCAGCATCGAGTCCTTGAGATAAGGTTGTGACGGTAATTGCTGGATTGTCGATACTTGGTAAAAATTCCATAGGTAATTTAGAGCCGGAATAAACACCGAGTATGGAAATAAGGAAAATCATGATGATAATGGCAGCTCGGTTTTTTAATGAAAACTTTGTTAACCTATCCATAAAATAATTCCTCCATTGGTTTATTTATAGTTGAGTACGTCCTTTCTTACTATATAACAAAAAATGGATATTTTTCATTAATTAAATGTAAAAAAATTCTAACAATATTCTTAAGTTTATATTTGCATTGGAATTGTTTAATGTGGATGGAATTTTTTCTTACGGCTAAGTTATATCGTTATTCTATAGAAGGATAATTATTATCAACTTTAATATAGAAGAGAATGAAAACCTGGGAAGGTATTGTGAAATGCAATTTGGTTGAATGAAGTGTAGTAGTATACAATCAGAATAACTATTTTTAGTAGGAAGGATAATAGTTCTTTCTATAGAAGAAAGTAGGATAGATAATTTTTTTGTGTTTTTTATAAAAAACACTTGTTATTTAAAAATCATGATGGTATATTAATAAACGTCGCTGATGCGGAAACGCAGAAAACGACAAAAAATAAATTTAAAAACTTAGTTGACATCGAAAAATGAAGATGTTAATATGATGAAGTCGCTTCTGAAGTGGCGGACAAGTTCTTTGAAAACTGAACGAAACAAACAACGTGAAACGTCAATTTTTATTTTTAGATGCTAGACAAACTAACTTTATTGGAGAGTTTGATCCTGGC
>NZ_JAKUDW010000024.1:0-68076 GCF_022662595.1 Bacillus cereus group sp. BfR-BA-01524
AAGAAAAACCATCTGTTACAAAGCAAAGAGCTTTTTCTGGACGCCCAACATCTTTTCGTGATTGGAGAGCATCTAGTCAAAAAAATTAGGGAATGTTATGTGAAATGATAAATAAAAAGTACAGTCTGCTGTAGAAAAGACTGTACTTTTTTATGTCAGTAGAGAATGTTAAGGGAGACGTATTTATTGGCCTATTCCACTTTTAATTGGAGTTCTTTATCTAACTTATCATTATTAATTATTAAAGTTAATCCTTGCGTGTTTTTCGGTACATCAAATACAATGTTTCCTTCCGAACTTTCATTAGGATTAACAATATTAAATTTGAATGTGGAGATATTTGCAGCTTTAAGTACTGACTGATATTCATTGGAAATGTGATATTCTCTTCCAAATCCATCAATTAATTTAAAGTTGTTAATATCTAGTGTAATGGGTTCTTCTTTACGATTATAAACGGCGATGTCTAATACTTTAAAGACACCTTGTGCTTTCAATTCTCCAGTCCCTAGAACATCTAATGACTCGGCAGATCCCATTGACATGTATACATCAGAGGAATCTACATTGGTAGGAAGTTCTTTTTGCTGATCCTTGCTGCTAAGTTTGTCATTCTCTGTTTTTTTAGAAGTCGCCTGCTCATTTTTCTCAGGCGCATCATGTGAACTGCAAGCTGATACTCCAAACAAGAATGTGCTACATAATAATGATGCTAATAACTTTTTGTTCATCGTTTGTTTCTTCCTTCCAAAATAGAAGCACTTTAATGAGTGCTATATATATTTGTCTTTATATGTATTACATTTTATATCTTATTACATTGATTTTGGAAGGAAAAGGGAAAGTGTTGTGCGTTTTTCCGATTCGAATTATTTATTTGTCTAAAAGTTGAAATTAAAATGAGCCCCATAAATGATAAACCATTCCACTAACAAAAAACACTAATCCTAAAAATAAAACAATTAAAGCAAGCATTCCATTTTTATTATGTTCCATAAAAGTAGCTCCTTTTTCATTTACTTACATACAAAAGCCTTTAGTCGTAATTATGGCTAAAGGCTTTAATCTTCATACTTTGTAGTTTATAAAAAAGTTGCACTTCTGTATTAATCTGGAATATGATTGTTTAAAGAGAAGGTGATGAGTACATGCAGGAAACAAAACAATTCCCGCTTATATCTGGAAATCCCTCATTAGATTTAGTAAATACAGAGCTAGTTAGGCGTGGACAACGTTATGATTTATTAATAACAAATGAAGATGTATTAGAATGGCTACATGTAATAAAGGTTAATCTTCCTTTTTGGAATGAAAAAACACTTATAGGAATTCAGAAGCGAATGGATCAAGTTACATCTAGCATATTAGAGGTAAGAGAAGTACTGAGAAAACAGTTTGAGGCAATTGCTGATCAGCAAGAAATTTCTAATGATTTTATTACGTATTTAGAAAAACAAATTGAGAAGGCACCATTTACATATAAAATCATTGAACAGCAGCTAGTATCTATCCCAGTTGGAGAAATCGAGGATGTACTCGCATCGTTAATTGCATTTGACGCTTTAACGTTAATAGCAGAAAATAAGCTTATTTCCCTTAAAAGGTGTTCAAATCCTGACTGTGTTTTATTATTTATAGATAAGAGTGGAAAACGAAAATGGTGTTCTATGAAAATATGTGGGAACCGGAAAAAGGTAGCAAAATTTCAGGATCGAAAATTTGAAGAAGTTTAGAGAATCAACTTATAACAGTTGATTCTTTTTTTGTATTCTTTAACTAACCCCTTAAATTAATATTTACAGGTTAGTTATGCCGAGTTATAATTGTTGGTAAATAAAGGAGGAGAACGATGGATAATATAACAGCAACTAAGCAGAAAGATCCTCAGCCAATAAGTGTACGATATTTTACAAAAATGAAAGGGAAAGGAAGAAGTCCATTACAAGTAAATATAAAGGACTCTTTAACAGGACTACTAGGGGGATTTTTAACAATTCTTACCTTAACATATTTAACGAGCATAACCTCTACAGAATTATTAATGGCTCCATTTGGGGCGAGTTGTGTATTAGCGTTTGGAGTTTGGAATGCGCCATTATCTCAACCGCGTAATATTATTGGAGGACATTTGATTTCAACTTTCATTGGTCTATCAATATATCATTTGTTTGGGAATGAATATTGGACAATTGCTTTAGCGGTGGGGATGGCAATAGCCGTTATGATGTTAACGAGAACGACGCACCCTCCGGCAGGCGCCGATCCGATTATCGTTATTTTAGGGGCAAACAGTTGGAGTTATTTAGTAACACCAGTTTTAATTGGCTCCGTTGTTATTGTAGTTATTGCTTTATTCATTAATAATATGAGTAGTAAAAGAAGTTATCCAACTTTTTGGGTGTAGTTTGTGAAGTGAGAAACAATTTAAGTGAGTATTCTATTTTTACTATGTTTTATATAGTAAAAGCCTTAGTCGTAATTGCGGCTAATGGCTTGGGTTCTCATACTTTGTAGTTTATAAAGAAAAGGCACTTTAAAGTGCCTTCTACAGATTTGAATTATTTAATTCATGTAATTAATATTCGTTAGCATAAAACTCTTTTATTAATTTTATTTCATTTGTATCTGGATTAAACTTAAATATTTTAATTTGATTCGATTCATCTTTGTATGCAAATGTATTCTCACCAACTTGGGTCATATTGCTGGTATTTAAGATAGGATAGCTACCGTGATCAGTAATTTCCACAGTTTTCTCCCGGTCCCAGAATGCAATGACAATAATCAAAATGATAAGACATACCCGTATAAAACGTAATTCTCTTGCAACAGGATGTTCCATCTGTTTGTCTCCTTTACTGTTTGATAGAGTGTGTTTATAAAAGAGATAATTCCTAGGAATATAAATAAAAAAGACACCGTAAAGTGTCTTTTTTATTTTAGTTATGCGCATTACTTAATAAGACGCTAGTTCCTCAGTCTGGCTATGAGTAACTATGTAGGGTGATTTCATTATAACATTTTAACCAGTAATGGGTCTATATGGAATTTAATTGTTTTTCTTTTTGATTATTCAGAACGGTTAATTGGGTATTTGGATGAAGGAAGCAGTGACTTAACTTGTTTTAGAAGAGTGTTTAGATGAGCTTGATATAGATGAAGATTTAGATGCTATGTCTTATACATTGGTCTTGCAGCAATATAACTGGAGAAAGGGGAGGGGGCTAATCTTGAGCTTTGGAAAGAAGCTGATGTAGAAGATTATGAAGAGAGAAAGAAAGTTTTACATACATTAAAAGCACAGCTGATAAAGTGTAGAGTTATATTTCACTTTACACGAACATAACGGTATACTATAGTTAAGTTAACTTAACTATTAAATGAAATAAAAGCATGGAGGAATAACGCTATGACTAGAACGTATAAAGAAGTAATTAATGAAATGAACCGAGCTTATAATGAATTTTACATTTTACTATTTCAGGAGTTAAAAGATGAGTTCGGTCTTACAGGACAGCAAGAGAGCATGCTATTTCATATTAATTTAAATGAAAACACGACGGCAAATCACATTGCGACTACTTTTAATATATCAAAAAGTGCCGTTAGCCAAGTTTTATCGAAATTGGAGAAACAGAAGATGATTTCAAAACAAGTAAACCCTAATAATAAACGGGAGTATTTTCTTACACTTGGTCCAAACGGTAGTAAGTATATAGAGCGGTTGTCTGAGTTAGATGATGTATTAATTGAGAAATATTTTTCTAAAATCGATATAAATGCCCTAGAGCAAATGACCGAGACGTTAACGAAAATAAATAAAGTGATATTGGAAGAAAAGCAGAAGGATCTTAATTGTAATGAGTAAGAACGTAGATGAAGCAATTAGTAGAAAGGAGGAGAAGCGTGTTATGAGTTTCATACCAAATATGATTACGATAGCAAATTTTATATGTGGGCTTTTAGCTATTTACGCTGTTTTCGTTCACGATATTTATTTGGGAGCAGTTTTTATTATTACGGGTATGTTGTTTGATTTTTTTGATGGCATGGTTGCTCGGAAACTTGATTCTGTTTCAGAAATTGGTGGAGAGTTGGACTCATTTGCGGATTTAGTTACTTTTGGTGTGGCACCGTCTATTCTTGCATATAGTGTCGCGTTAAAAGATTTGCAGTCTATCGGGATGATATGTGCGCTTGCTTACAGTATTTGCGGAATGCTTCGGCTTGCGAGATTTAACACGCAGCAAAGCAAACTCCCGACCTTTATCGGTATGCCGATTCCATTTGCGGCAATGTGTCTCCTCATTTTATGTTTTTTAAATAATCCAGTTTCCGTGGCGTTTGGTACATGCGTACTCGCTTATTTAATGGTGAGCAAAATCAAATTCCCTCATTTTAAAAAAGACATAGCTGAAAGCTTGAAGCCTGGAAGGTTGGATTGATGATACGGAATTACAACGAGAAAGATAAAGGAGAATAACATGATTCGTATGGCATTAAGATCGTTCAATATACAAATGTATTGTTTGCTAGGCGTAATGTTATTGGGATGGTTGCTGACACCTTTTTCAGCCCAGTTTGTCGGGATAAGTATTGGCCTTTTGGTGAGTATGTACTGCGCCTGGATTTTAGGAAGGCGTATTGAAAAGTTCGGAGATAGCATTGTAAAAAAAGAAAAAGCACCGATGCTCGGAATGATAAATCGGTTTGCAGCCGCAATACTAGGTGCGATTATTATGTATGAAATTGAACACCATGAATTCATGTGGACATTCGCTGCCGGAATTATGGGTGGGTATTTCTTGGTTATTATTAATTTGGGGTATTACAGTATGAGGGATGCGGAGGAATAAAGTTTCACTTTATTATAAAGAAAAGACACCCATATAAGAGTGTCTTTTCTGATAGTTTTTTAGCAGAAGCAAGAAGCTCCAACGATGATTAATAAAATAAACAGTACAACTAATAAAGCAAATCCTCCAGCAAAACCGCAGCCTTCGCCGCAACTACCACCAAAACCCATAATAGTTCCTCCTTTTAATAAGAGGGGAAAACAAGGGTGCACTCATGTATTTTAACGGATTCAAATTACTTTATGTTTTTTACGCAATAATTGAGCAGGTCCTTTGGAAAATAAAAAAGACACCCTAAGGTGCCTTCTTCCGATTGGAATCATCTTAATTGTATTGCGTCGATATCATATAAGAAAAAAAGACATCAATTAAGATGTCTTTTTTCTTTGTAAAATTGGTGTTAAGAAGGTATAACCTATGAATAATATAACAATCATCGAGTAAGTTTATTATAGCAGCGATAAATAGGATTTTTATATGTAATATTACATATATATAGATTTATTTATGTTTTATTTGTATATTTTAATTGTCTGTTCCTTGTTTTAATTCGTTTATTTATATTTTTTTTTGAGTGCTCCAGCAATGGAGCCTTTTTTTAGTATTTCATTTTGATGATGTTCTATAAGATTAGAACCTTTTAAATTTGTTTTTATATAAAAAGCCTTTAACTTGTATTTATAGCTAAAGGCTCTGAGTGTCATACTTTATAGTTTATAAAATCTTATAAGAAGAATAACCAGTATTTTATATAGAATTTATCCCGCTATTTGCCGGGCTGCCCATAAACGCCCGATTGGTGAGAGCTGATTAAAGTTTCACTTTATAATGTTTTTTATCCAATTTGGAACTGAAAATGTACTAGCTTGATAATGAAGCTAGGTTATTAGAAGTGAAAAATTTTAGTTTTATTATAATTAATAGAAATGAAAGTAGTGTAAATATAAATCCACTCCAAATAAGTTGGTGAATACCTAAGTTTGAAATGAACCAGCCTCCAATAGTTGTTCCTAGAGTAATTCCGAGATTTGAGAATGAAACGAATAGGCTATTACCAAATTCGGGTGCTTCTCTTGCTTCACTTATTAACCATGTTTGACCAACAATTAATCCACCAGCATGCACGATTCCCCAAATGAATACCATGAAAATCATTGGAACAAGATAAGAACCTAAAGAATAAACCAATATGTAAACAATAGAATATAAAATAGGGAACGATATTACTGTATTTACTATGCTTCTTTGCAAGAGACTACCAAATAAATGATTGCCTAAAATCATAACTATACCAAATATGAATAGCATGATACTGATGAGCGATCCATTCATGGAAGTTACTTTTGCAAGGTATTCGGCGAAGTAGCTGTATACAGAAAACATGGCTGCAAAAAGGAATGTGACAGTTAAAATATTTAACCATAATCCTGGTTTACCGAGTATACGAATTTGTTTGCCGAAAGACATTTTTTCTTTAACGGGCATAGAAGGAAGTGAGATTAGTATTCCAATGAATGCAAGGGCGTTAATAAGCGCTCCGAATAAGAAAGCAATTTCTAATGAAAATTGATCTGCAAGGTAAGAGGTTAATGGTACACCTAGTGCAAAGCCAACCGTAATTCCCATGAAAACTTTTGTAACCGCTTGACCACTCTTTTCAGGAGGGACAAGTTTAGCAGCAGTTACAAGAGCGATTGAAAAGAAGAGTGGGTGAAGTGCTGCAGGTAAAATACGAAAAATAAGCATGATTTCAAATTGTGTTGTATAAGCGTAGATTATATTTGAAATAACAAAAACAAAGATTGCTATTAATAAAATTATTTTACGATTAATACTAGAGACGAGCAGAATTAAAAACGGACCAGAAATAGCAACGACTAGTGCGAATATACTTACTAAAAATCCTGCTTGTGCAGTTGAAATGCCAAATTTCTGAGTGATTTGTGGTAATACACCGACAATACCCATCTCGGTAGTAATAATCCCAAACACCCCTATTGTTAGTGTAAGAATAAGTAAAGGACTTACTTTTTTCATTTGTAAAACTCTCCATTCTTATTATTATTTTGAAAGTGAAATCGATTTATTAACAAAGAAATGAGCATGATTGGATGTCAATAGTATTAGAATTATGTAATGTTAAACACAAAAACAGATATCTAAATAACTAGATGTGATATGTTAAAAAAGATGCTCCTTTCTATGTTTCTTTCTTTTATAGGTAGCGAAGTTTTAAAAAGAATGTATTGGGCAGCTATATAAAAGCAGAATGTGTGAAAGCAAATAATCAATTGGTAGGTTGATTATTTGCTTTTACTTTATAATTCATTTTGAACGTATTCAGAAAACGCTTGTATTGTTTTTTCATTTCGACGATAATATGTCCATTTTCCAATTCGGTCAGAGTCTAGTAATCCTGCCTTTTTCATAGTTAATAAATAACTAGAAATAACCGATTGGGCTAAGCCAGTTTTAAGCTGAATATCTCCTACACACACTCCAATCTGAAAATTAATCCCTTGTTCTAAATAAGGTTTTTCGTCGAAATGATTTTCTGGATTTTTTAACCATGATAAAATTTGACATCTTGTTTCATTTGACAATGCTTTATAAATTAATGAAGGTTCCATAAGGATATTATATCTACTTTTATAGATTTGTAAATGGGTTTGTGTGATTTTAAGGGAAGAAGGTATAGTTGATCCCCTCGAATAGGAATAAGGTGCTCTTGATCTGTACCCTTTGTAAAGGCCATTTTTAAAAAAGTTAGGCAACCTAAAAAAGATGATTTCTGTATGCAAACAGAAGTCATCTTTTTTAATTCTATTGATAGCAAGAGTGATTATAGTACGTCATATATTTCTTAATTTCATGTTTTAACTGAACAAACGAGTCACATGATTTTATATATGCTTTATCGGTTAAAGTACTACGAGGATTACGTGCAAAAATGATAGTATTGTTAGGTTTAAGCATGTTGTTGCCTAGCTATCAATGGCGGATTCTTAAGAAGAGTAATAATAAAATCCAACTGAAGATTTAAGAAAAATTTTATGTTTACCCCACTCTTTATTTTAAAAGTTTTTCCTATCCTATAAATGAGTTACATCATGAAGGAGACTAAAAAAGACAAAGTCATAGATGAAAATGTAAAGTTAGGGGATTCTACATGGATACAGGAGTTTTGATTAGTTATTTGTATACTTATTTCTTTACTATTATGTTTTGTATTGTGTTTCAAATTGGAGTTTATTTTAAAGCGAAAAGAACTATATCTATTCGGCATTTTTTGTGGGTGTATGTTTTTCTGTTCTATCTTTCGTTAGTGTATAAGGTGACGCAAATCGCGACTGTATGGGATATAAGTAGATATGAAACGTGGATTCGTGTAAGTCAAATCAATTTGACTCTATTTGATACGGCAGGTAGTACTACGTATCTTTTGAACATTGTACTGTTTATGCCGTTAGGTTTTTTATTATCGATGATTTGGCCGCACTTTAGAAAAATGAAAAACACCGTATGTGCAGGATTTCTTTTTTCATTGGCAATTGAGTTAAATCAATTACTAAATAATAGAATTACAGATATTGATGATTTATTTACGAACACTCTCGGGGCGATTATTGGATATTTATTATATAGAGCTTTTAAAATGATATTAAGAAGAGAGGGGAAAAAGCTTGATACCAACTCTTCTCTAGTTATAAAATACGAGGCTGTTTTTTGTTTAGTGTGTTCATTTGTAGGAGCGATGTTAATTTATTATCCAGCTTTATTTGGAAGACCTGTCATCATTCAGTGAGGTGATTACGAATTTCTTTTGAACGCTCGTACGATATTTCAATTTGTAAAAAGCCTTTAACTTGTTATAGTTAAAGGCTTTTATCATCATAATTTTTACTTACCAATTACCCACTCTAACATCCGCTTTCAACCACTTCACCCAATCCAAATCCTCTACCTTAAGCAAACTGAGCGAAACACCCTTCATATCTAGAGAAGTCAACAGCGTACCAACCTTTACGAATGTCACTTGCAATCCTTCCAGCTCACACAAACGGCGAATGTCGTTTGTGAAAATGTATTGTTCCATTAATGGAGTTGCGCCGAGTCCATTAATGAGGATTGCGAAGTTGTTACCTTTTCTCCAGCGATAAATGCTTTTTAGTTTGTTCATCAGTTCGATCGCTAATATTTCAGAAGAGGATAGCGCTTCTTTACGGTAACCTTTTTCGCCATGGATGCCGACGCCATAAAACACTTCATCGTCGTTTAATGTGAATGAAGCTTTTCCTTTTACTGGATCGTTGGCAGGGGAAAGGGCAACTCCTAATGTGTGTAAGTTTTTGATGACAGCTTGCCCGATTGTTGTTAGTTCTTCTAAAGAATGTCCACTCTCAGCGGCCGCACCTAATATTTTTTGGACGAAAACAGTGCCAGCTACGCCGCGTCTTCTTTTATTAAAAGAAGCATCATCTTCAATTGAAACGTCGTCATTTACGATGATGTGGTCAATTTTTCTTCCTTCTTCTTTAGCAATTTGCTTTGCCGTTAGAAAGTTCTCAACGTCATCTTTAAAGTTTTTAATGATGAATAGTATACTTTTATCTTTTGGTATGAGGCGAGTTGCTGCTACAATTTGTTCCGCTGTTGGAGGAGTGAAGATGCTTCCGTTTACTGCCGCTGTAAGCATACCTTTTCCTACATAACCAATATCAGCAGGTTCATGTCCGCTACCACCGCCGCTTATAATAGCGACGTCTTGCTTTAGTTTTTCGATATCTTTTACATAAATGATGTTATTTGTTTCATCGTAATTTACTTTGTCGTTATATTCAAAATAAAAGCCATGCAGCATATCTTGAACGATATTTTGTACATCATTCATAATCTTTTTCATTGCTTTTGCCACCCTTTAATTACTTTGCTGATTGCTCAAGTAATAGTAGTAATTGATTGTTTATCATATTTTTCATAAGAGAAGACATAATGGAAGGATCTACTTCGCACTTACTTTCAATCCAATCTTTTATCGTTCCAACGAAGCCGTGACTATAAAAGGAGGCAATCGTATTTTTGGTCTCATCAGAAAGGCTGAATCCACAGCTCACAGATAATTCATCAATAATCTTCATATATAAGTTTTTCGTATGCTCAAATAAATAGTGATTAAACGAGTTTTGCTCAATAACTTTAAAAGCATTTCGGTAAAATTTTTGATTTTCATAAAAGTAATCAAATAATAAATCGAAAATGTTTTCCCATGTTTCATAGTCAAGAAAATCGATAATGTTTTCCTTCGTTTCTTCTCTATAAATCCAGCTTAATAGTTCAAATTTATCTTTAAAATGATAATAAAAAGTTTGCCTACGCATTTGACAGTGTAACATAATATCGCTCACTGATATTTTATGAAACGACTCTGTTTCCATTAAATACTTCAATGAGTTCGCGATTATCTTTTTAGAAATTATAGAAGAGGTCATCTGAATCATCCCTAGAATGTTATTAATATAAAAATCCTATCTATAAATGAGAGCGGTGTCTTTAGACAGATTGTCCATTTTGTCCGTTTACTATAAAACGCTTTCATTTTAACATGAGTAGTAAGAAGAAGATTTCAAATATATCACAATATATTAAAGGAATTGAGGGAGAACTACAATGAAAAAGATTATAAACAAACCAGAAACATTAGTAATGGAAATGTGCAACGGAATGGTTATGGCTCATCCAGAGCTGGAGCTTTTGAAAAAATATAAAGTAATTAAGAAGAAAGAAATGAACGAAAATAAAGTAACGTTAATTAGCGGCGGCGGTAGTGGTCATGAGCCGGCACATGCAGGATTAGTCGGAAAAGGAATGTTAGATGCGGCAGTGTGCGGAGATGTGTTTGCGTCACCTTCACAAATTCAGGTTTATCAAGCAATTAAAGAAACAGCTAGTAAAAAAGGTACGTTATTAATTATTAAAAATTATAGCGGCGATATTATGAATTTCAAAAACGGTGCGCATTTAGCGACGGAAGATGGAATTGAAGTCGACTACGTAAAAGTGGACGATGATATTGCGGTAGAAGATAGCCTATATACAGTAGGACGCCGCGGCGTTGCGGGAGTTATTTTAGTTCATAAAATTGCCGGCGCAGCAGCGGAAGCAGGTATGGATTTAGGAGCGGTGAAAGCTGTAGCAGAAAAAGCAGCGGCTAACGTGCGCACAATCGGTTTAGCGTTAACGTCTTGCACAGTTCCAGCGAGCGGATCACCTACTTTCACACTTGCGGAAGATGAAATGGAATACGGCGTAGGTATTCACGGCGAACCAGGAATTAAGCGTGAAAAAATGCTGTCAGCAGATGAACTAGCTAACCGTATGACAAGTGATCTTATAAAAGATTTAGGAGTAAAAGATGGCGAGGAAATCGCACTTCTAGTTAACGGTTTTGGCGGAACACCACTGCAAGAACTTTACTTATTTAACAACGCAGTTACGAGAGAACTAGCAGCTAGAAACATTAAAATTAATAGAGTATTCGTTGGTAATTATATGACAAGTATTGATATGGCTGGTATGTCTTTAACGGTAATGAAGTTAGATGATGAGCTAAAAACATTACTATCTAAAGAATGTAATACACCAGCGTTTAAAGTAGATGGACCAGTTGAAAGTGTAGAGTATGTGAATGTACTTGAAGAGACAGAAGAGAAGGAAGTTTCATTTGAAATAGAAACAGCGGAAGAGCACGCTGTTATTAAAAATAATGTCATTACATTAAACAACATGATTTATCTCGTTGATAAAATGAGCGATATTATTATTAAAAATGAAGTACCGTTCTGTGAGTTAGATACGCATGCAGGTGACGGTGACTTCGGAATGAGTGTTGCAAAAGGATTTAAGCAATTAAAACGTGAGTGGCATTCTATTGTAGAACAAGAGAATGTAACGATTGGATCATTCCTTGACGGTTGTTCGATGATTATTATGGAACATTGCGGCGGCGCTTCTGGTCCAATTTGGGGCGGAGCATTCCGCTCAGCTAGTAAAGCAGCAGGCGAAAAACGTGAGCTAACAGTGAAAGAGTTCGCTGAAATGTTACAAGCAGCACTTCACGGCATACAATCTATCGGTGAAAGATCATTCGGCAGAGGAGCGGTAGTTGGTGACAAAACATTAGTTGACGCACTTGCTCCATGTGTAGACTCTTGGTTAGCTAGCGCTTCAAACGAAGAAGACATGAAAACTGCCTTTGAAAAAGGTGCAGAAGCAGCAGTTAAAGGAGCAGAGTACACGAAAGAAATCGTAGCTCGCATGGGCCGCGCTGGTACAGTTGGCGAAAGAAGTCTAGGATATCCAGATGCAGGTGCACATGCGCTTGGAGTTATCTTTACGGAGATTGCGGGTAGTTTGAAATAGTAATTAGAAAGTCCCTCTGCTTTAAGGTGGAGGGACTTTTATATAGTTGATTATATGTAGAAGACTTCTTTAGATGCTCTCCCTGTAAAATATGAGTTTGTTACTATTTTTGATAAAATCTTATTTCAAAACTACAACTAATATTTCTCAACATTAATATATTGAAAATAGTTAGAATATTTAAGATAATCATTTATGAAGAAATATATTATAAAAAAAGGGGGAATTTATTTTGTTACGTCGTTTATCTATTTGTACAGTACTAACAGCTTTTATATTTACTTTATTTACATTTAACGGCTCTGCTTTCGCGGCTACGAATGCTACTGAAAATGAAAATGTAGTAGCAGCTTGTGCAAAGGGAGGTACGGTAGGTGTATATGGTGCAAAGATGCGCAGTGGTTATACTGTCGATTCACCTGTCTTACATACATTTAATGATGGTACGAAAATTACTGGAACATGGGTAACTGGTGAATATGTTCAAGGTCATTACAGTAATTCTAAACAGTGGTTAAAAGTTACATATAAAGGGATGACAGGTTATGTATCCCATACAACATTATATAACGTTTGCTCATAAAACTATGTACCATAATAGCTTTGGATATATTGAGCTAATCTCTTCTAGAGATTAGTTCTTTTTTATCTCTTAGTTTTTAATGGGGCATTTTTTGAAAAAGACCAACGATTCATTAAATCGATGGTCTTACGTTTATATAGTATTCATTTGTATCTATATCAAATTTTTCATTGCTTTTTGCTTATTTTAGACTTAGTTTGTTTGTGATTGCAGCTTATCAATTTTCCAGTATGTTTGTAGAGGGTCTAAAGAGCTTTCAATATAAAACATATATTCATCTGCGGTACGTGGTACTTCAAAAGCTATTTTCAATTCTACCGTTTCATTTGGTTTAACTTGTATATCAGAAGGGTTTTGATCAAGTACCTTTCCTTTATAGATCTTTCCGTCTTTTTCATCTTTTAAGTTATATTTTAATTCTGATAGTCCAATCGTTTGCCCTCGTACATTTTTTACAGAGACATTAACAATGGCGGAATCGTTGCTAGCATTTAAATATGCACTTTGAACAGCGGCCAAGTAATAGCCTCCCTTAACACTCTCGCCAACTAATAAAATACCTTGTTCCAAGCGGCTCATCTCTTCTTTTTCTTCAAAATTTATTAATTCTTCATTTTCATTTTTTTCGGTTGGTTCTTCTATTGGACCATTTTCAACGGCACTATCTGTTTTATCTTGTGTGCAAGCAGTCGTAACACTGACTAATACTAGAATGAAAGTAAGTAATATAGATAATTTTCTCATAAAATTTATCTGTCTCCTTAAGTTTCTCAATTTTGTACAACTATACATATAAGATTAACATAATGTCTCATTATTGGCTCAAAATAGGGAATCTTTTAGACATCTTATTCTTTTTACTTTTAATATACATTCGATTGGTTCTCGCGATATTTGTTAATCTTTTAAAACATTGGCTTAGTAATACCGAGGATTATTATAGATATATTAATCATGTAATTTGTCCATATCAAAATGAACGTTTTTTGCATCTAATATATTGTAAATAGATTTTATTTTGAAAGGATGTGATTATATGGCCCATAAATCTACTGGAGTGTTTCGAGTTCCAGTTTCTGAAAATGGGATTATTCCAACTGCTCTCAACATTATGCTAAACAATGATTCACGTTGCCATACTAGTAATGTAACGGTAACTGTTAAGAGAAGTCGAAACACTTTTTTTCCAACTCAAAATGAATTAGTTGAAATCTCTCGTACTTTTGTTTCTTTAGAACCAAACAGAACAACTAAGATTGTGTTGTTTACTCCAGAATTCCAAATAGAAGATTTTCTTGATGTCATCATTAGTGGAAATAAAGAGGATGTTAAGGATGTTCTTGTATATTCTTTCTTAGCAGATTCAGTAGGTCATAATCTGTCATCTACTGTTTTCAGAAATGCAGAATACACTTTTGCTTGCTGACACCGTGATGATGTATTCTTTACTGTCGTATATCTGAATTGAAATGTTGCAAGTAGCACTTCAAGGCATATAATCTATCGTTGAAAGATCATTCGGCAGAGGAGCGGTAGTTGGTGAAAGAAGTTTAGGATATCCAGATGCAGGTGCACATACGCTTGGGGTTATCTTTACGGAGATTGCGAGTAGTTTGAAATAGAAATTAAAAGATCCCTTCTACCTTAAGGTGGAGGGGGTTTCTTAATATTGTTTTTTGATATATATTGCTAAATATGTTCCAATAATTCATTCTATTGTATTGAGAATAATGTCATCTACATCAAAAAAACGGCTTATAAAAGGAACTAGTATTTGAAGGAGTTCCACCTCAAACATACTCCTATGCATATAGGTATGTTTGAGGTGGATTTATTAACGAATTTTATATATAGCATGAATGAAGATGGGATAAATAAAACAATGTTTCCTATTATGTTTTTAAGAATTAATTGAGCAGGTCCTTGTAAAAATAAAGAAAAGACACCAAAAGGTGCCTTCTGCCAACTTAAATTATTTTAATATTATCGTTTTAAGTTTAAAAGCTATAGGGATTTTTTCTGTGGGATTTGTAAGTAGTTTTTACGAAATTAAGAGTGTTTTTTATTTTGTAATTCAATAAGTTCATCTGGTAGCATTTTTGTATAATATTCTTTTTCTGTTAGTTCAAATATAAATAATGCTTTTTTCCAGTTATAAATAACATCTTCTACATTATGTTGTTTAATTTTTAATAATAACTGACCTTTTAAATAGAATAGTTCACCTAATAGGTATAACGTATTTAGATTAATTGCTAATTTGATGCCCTTATCAATGTATTTTATTGCCTCTTCATGTTGATATGTGAAGTCCAAAGATTTTGCTAAATTTAACATGATTTTCAACTTAATTTCTTTATCTCTAGGAAAATCTAACTTATTAAAATTACTTAAACATCTTTTTAATATATTAATACTTTTTTCATATTCTTTATTTTCCGCATAAAATATAGCCATTGTTTGCATAATATCTATTTCTCTTTCTGATAAAAAATCAGAATTAGTTAAAGTCAGTTTTAATGCATTATTTAAAAAATCTAAAGCAGTTTTTAATGATTTATCCACCATAAATATAGCAATTGCTTCATGCCATATTAGAAATTGTTTCTCTTCTTTTGTTTGAAAATTATTTAAGTTTTTCTCTTTTTTCACTATTTCATAAAGTTCTTTATATTGTTTTTGCTTTAAGCAATCTTTTATTACGTATTTTACATTTTCTACATATTTTAATCTTTTATTTTGAGTTAGTGCAAATATGTTATTCGGATCAATACCAAGTCTTTCTGATAATTGATATAACATTATACTAGATGGATAAATCATACCTTTTTCAATCTTGCTAATTTGACTTTGTGAACATATTCCATGACATAATTCGGATTGTGATATATTTTTTTTAATTCTAAGTTCTTTAATGGTAATACCCAAATCGTTAAATTCCATTTTTCCACCTACTATTTAGCACTTTATTAATATAAGAACATTCTCTAACCTTAATGTAAAATTAATATAGTTGCAATTATTGTTTTAAAGGGCTTATCGTTTCTATAAGATGGTGAGATTTTTTTATGTACAAAAAAGACACCAAAAGGTGCCTTTCGCCGACTTGGACCACGTTCATTTAATATAAACCTATCTGTATTTTCACATGCTTCTCTAATCCCTCTATTTTATATTTGATAAAACAAAATCCTAATATTACCAATAATTAAATAAATATTTCTACATGTTCAAGATATATACATAAATTACAAAATGATACATTTAAGTTGTGAGCTATAAAAACTATTAAAGGGGGATTTATTATGTTCAAGAAATTAGTAGTAGGGCTATTGGCAACAGGTATTGCATTAACAGGAGGAATTGGGGCAGCTTCAGCTGATACGCAAAAAGCTGTGAGCTCTCCGAAGCAAGCAACATGCTCAATTCCTTATGAGTATTCTAATGGTAAATTCAAAAGAACTCTTTATTACTCAAATGGAGTATATGCTAATAGTTTTAATGAAAATGTTTGTGGCGGGACGATTACGTGGTACTTAAAACATGTTCAAAATGGAGTTGCTTTTTACGAAGGTAATTTAAAATAGTAGATTTTTTGAACCTCATTTATTGAGGTTCTTTTATTTTTAGTTTTTAAACTGATTCTCTAGAAAAAAGACACCCTAAGGTGCCTTTTTGCGATTTAATCCATTGTAATATGGTATTGAATGCCAGTCCGATTATTATTTTACCATGTTAAGTAGTTTCGGTTATTGAGAAAAAATACAACTCATTGTTTGAATGCAAAAAAGCCCTAGGGGGACTAGGACTTTTGCTAGAATGAATAAGATTTAAAAAAGGACTTATATAACGTAACATATGAATGTTTCGTAAATGTATCAAAAAAGTGAACAAAAGAGTTAATTTAAATAAAAAAAGCTCCGCGATAAAAGCTGCGGAGCTTCATAAGGTCGAGTTATGTCGTACTCACAAGGGATTTTAACATGAATGTTGTGGTGAAAATACTGGTAAATTTATCCCGTAAAACCCCCACTGATTAGTGTTTCACTTCATTCGAAGGAATTCATGTTTTATAAATTAGATTATGATAGTTGATATTCTCCATATTGACCAGAAAAGAACTAAAAATTCTAGTGAAATTCCAAATGTTCGTTTCCTAGTTTTTTGAAATTCTTTTATTAAATAGCCAACAGCACTAATTGCTATAAGAATGAAAAGAATAAGTTCGAGTGTAACTGGCATTTTATCTACCCCTAATACATTAATTTGTTATATAGAGATTATAAGATATTTTTACGGCTAGTAGTGAAAAATTTAATAAAACTATCTCTAATGGAGTTTTGTTTGAACTTCTAAAAGTATTTGTGAAAACCATTGTACGTAAAGTTTCTGCGTATGTTTTTAGGAAACAAATTTTAGAAAAAGATAACAAAAACCCCACTCCTCGTCGCCGTTGTAAGCAAAAGGGTGGGTTTTGTAAAAAATAAATGAGCCCTAATGGATATAATGTATAAAAGAAAAGAGGCTTTCTTATGAAAGGATAGACTTTCATGTGTCATCACTATTAATAATGATGTGTTATTTTTACATAGAAACGAATAAGGAACAGAACAAGTTATAGTTTAAAGGGGTAAAATGGTGGGATTGTATTGAGAAATTTTTTTGAAACAATAATATTCAGAAAATTAAAAGTTTTACTGGAAGATTTTTGTTATTATGTTAGTAATCTATAGACAAAGGAGAAGGGGCTATATGAGTGTACATGTAATAAAAAAGGAAGAAATCAATTTACTTTTACATGAGTGGTATAGAGAAATTCGTTCACAGAATTTCTCTAAGGCAAAGGAATTAAAACAAAGTATTGATGCAAAAGTTAATAGTATGGAAGAAGATCGAAAGAATACAGAGTTTTATTCACTTGTAGATTTTAGATTTAAAGTGTTAAGTGCAGAGTTTTATCCCCATCAATCTGACATATCTAAGAATGATCTAAGAAAAATGAAGTTAGATGAAGCTCCATCAGATGAATCTTTATTATATTATTACCATTTCTTTAAGGCTTCTCATGCTATACAGTAAACGGTGATTTTAAAGTGGCTGAAAAGCATTATGGAATAGCAGAATCTTTGTTGGGAAATATTCAGGATCCAATCGAAAAAGCAGAATTTAACTTTAAGCTATCAAGCTATTATTATCACGTTTGCCAGCCTATTTTAGTAATTCAATATGCAACTAGAGCAAGGAATACATTTGAAGGGCTGTACGGGTATAGCAGGAAGGTGGCAGCATGTGACAATGTTCTGGGTTTAGCATGTGTAAAGCTAAATGAATTTGAACAAGCAGAAGTTTATTTCATGTCGTCTCTGGATATTTTGAAAAAGCAGAATGAAGAGGAGCTAATGTTACGAGTTCGACATAGTTTAGGGGTTATGTATGCAGAGCAAAACCTATCTGATTTAGCACTTCGTTACTTATCAGAAGTATCACAAAAAATTCCGAATCACTTTAGAGCGATTTTTTTGGAAGCTAGAGAGAATTTAAAGTTAGGAAAGACAAAGCTTGCAGCGTCCTTAATTGAAAAAGGATTAATAATTTGTAATGAACTGGAACAAAAAGAATATGAACATCATTTTACAATTCTAAAAGAAATGAATGAGAATGTTTCTGCTGAAGAATTAGAGTTAGCCATTTCTAAAGGAATTTCTTTCTTTAATGAAGTAGGTTTATGGCAATATGTCCAGGAATATGCTGAAAAATTAGCGGTTAAATATCATGAAGAAGGAAATTCAATAAAATCTAGTGAATACTTCTATTTAGGATATAAAGAAAAAGGTTTTCAGAAAGGGGCTTTAAAATGAAAAGGATCATCAGCAGTTCAATTGGATTAATAATTACGGTCATACTATTAAATGGAGTAAATGTTTCAACGGACCAATCAGAGGTCAATACAACAAGTGTTATACAATATACGCATGGAGAGCCGTGGGGCTGATGAAATATTGAAGTATAAAGAGTTGTTATATCAAAGGATTATTACCGAAGAAGAGTTCTAAGTGAAGAAAAAGTAATTATTAGGTATATAGATGAAACGCTCAAATGAGCGTTTTTTTAATTTATATATTCGCAAGTAAAATAACATAATATCACTATGAATCCTTATAACAATATGAATTTTTGCATATTTTAAAATTCAATATATCCATCAAAAACTTTTAATTGTATAATATATTTTGTCATATTTTTAGATTTTTCGACATAAACCAACAAAAATAGAGAATGTATTGGGAGAAGACATTATGTATACAAAACTATTAAAATCAATTACATCATTATCACTTATTGGTGGTGCGTTGTTATATACAAATGGCAGCGATGTGAAAGCTGCTGAAGTGGGTGTTTTTTCTGATGTACCGACATCACATTGGTCATATCCTGCGATTAAAGATTTAGCGAGTAAGAATATTATTTCCGGTTATGGAAATGGGATATTTGGTTTTGGAGATGTTGCGACAAGGGAGCAAGTTGCGGCTTTAATTTATCGAGTGTTAGTACCGAATAAACAAGGCGGTTCGTTTAGTAATGATGGAACTCGTTACGTATTAAAGGATGGATCTACGTTTAAAAATCCTTACGGTGATATTAATCAAAGTTCTACAATGTTCCCAGAAGAGGTATTAACTTTAACGAATTTAGGAGTTTTTAAAGGTGATGAAAATGGTCAATTTAGACCGAAAGCTTCTGTGAGTCGTGCGGAAATGGCACAAATTCTTACAAATGCTTTCCATCTTGCGGCAAAACAAAAACATACCTTTAAGGATGTTCCAAATCCATTTTGGGCAGAAAACGCAATTAGTGCGGTGCAGTCAAATGGAATCGCAGATGGCACAGGGAACGGGAATTTTGAACCGTATGGCACAGTAACACGTGAACAGTATGCGCAGTTTTTATATAAAACTTTGAAGTATAAAAATGCTGATGTGAAAGACACCGGAGATGCGGCATTATTAACAGCTTTTAAAGAGGAAGTACAAAAGCGTATTAATACGTATGAAACGACTATTACACTTCCATATAAAACGAAAAATAATAATACAGACGAAGTGATGAATACACTTTTTAACGCATATAAAGAAATTGCAAGTAAAAATGAGTATACAAATTATAATAGATCGAATGTTTCATATGGACTTTCTGGATCACCTGGAAATTATACATTTACGCTAAAGATTACATATCGTGAAACGAAAGAACAGACGGAATATGTCATGAAACAAGCGAAAGCAATCGTTTCTTCTATTACTCAAGTTGGAATGGATGATCACGAAAAAGTGAAGGCGATTCATGATTACGTAGTAAAACATGTTTCTTATGATACGTCTTATAAAGCTTACACAGCATATGAAGCACTTGTAAATCGTTCTGCGGTTTGCCAAGGTTACGCACTATTAACTTATCAATTATTAAAAGAAGCAGGAATTGAAAATCATTTCGTGACAGGAACTGGGGACGGACAACCTCATGCTTGGAATTTAGTGAAAATCGAAAACAAATGGTATCACCTGGATACAACGTTTGATGATCCGGTTCCAGATGAACAGGGCCGCGTAACGTATTCGTATTTCAATTTATCAGATGAACAAATCGCAAGAAATCATGAGTGGAATCGCGGAGACTATCCGCAAGCTACAACAAATTATTATAGTACACTGACAAACAAAATTGCGGCAGGTAGTACGAAAACGCCTGCATATCAGCAAATATTAAAAGATACAAAGTTAAACTATTTAGGAAATGAATATATCGCAAATAACTATACTGAATTAAAAAATAAAATGCAGCAGCGTTATAGTGCGAAACCAGAGAAAATTGAAGTGCTGTACAAGCAATCAATGAATGGTGCACTGCAAGATGTGAAAAAGGCAATTGGCGAAATCGATTATCCGCAAGGGGCAAATCGAGTTTCTTATAAAGCGGAGCCTTACAATGCGAAAGAAGGGTATTCTTTAGTGACAATTACGTTTACGTATTAAGAATGAGAAAAAGCATCTGTTTCAGATGCTTTTTTTTATTATATTGATTCGACAAAATATGACAGGTGAAAGCGAATTGGTCTGTTATGATAATTTTTGAAATTTTACATTTTGGAGGATTAATCATGAATAAAAAGAAGATTTTCGCTGCATTAATAGGAATTGTAGCCTTATTTGTAATTATTAATGTAGTTGTTACGAAAGAGAAAACGACATCAACCAGTGAAAAAATGTACTCTGAGAAAGAATATAATAAATTAGTAGATGAACATTTTGAAGAAACGCAAAAGTTGAAAAGTGATATGAGTGTGTTAGAAACTGAAAAAAAATCTCTTGATGGGCAAGTGAAGAAGTTAAAAGATGAGTTAGCGAAAAAAGAGCAACAAGTAGCGCAGCAGCCGGTTCAACAAGAACAACCAAAGCAAGAACCACAACAACCAGCACCAGCGCAACAGCCGGAAAAGAAAGAAGAGCCAAAACCGGAACAACCTACTGGAGCATTCGAAAACCCTATGAAAAGCATAAACAAAACAGAGGCAATGAATAAAGTAAAAGAAAAGGCGAAGCAAGACTTCCAAGATGACTATATGACACAAAACTTTGTTGCGGAGGAACAATCAAAAGCATTTGATTTCTTAAACAGTATTGAAATTAAATCACAAGAAGAATTAAATGTAATGAAGAATGCATTGAAAGATTTTTCTAACGACTTTATGACCGCGAAGTTTGTTTATGAAGAGCAAATGAAGGCGAAGAATAAGCAAGGGTAAAACAAAAACGCTATCTTTTAAAAAGGTAGCGTTTTTGTTATGGCATATTTTAAAATTTTAGCTTGATAGGCATGGAACATGCCCACAATGTATATTTTAATTCTGCTATTTTCATGAATATGTATAATTACATAAAATTTCAGTGAAAAAGAGAGTATACTTTCGTATTGTGTAATAAAGATAAAGCCCGCCTACGGAAATAGGCGGGCTTTTTTTACTTATAAAGAAAAGACAATCTGTAAGATGTCTTCCTTCGATTTAAAACATTTTACTAGGTTAAGTTTTTGCTATAATAAATTCTTTTAACTGGAATGAACCAGAGTAGTACATCACTTTATTCTTAAGCATCATTCTCAACAAAAGTGAAGATTTTCATTATCTTTTTAACTACAAAGGGTAATAATTTAGAAGCTAAAAATGCAAGTACGAAAGCAATTCCCCATGTTTTCATCCATGATTTGAGAAATAAAGCTGTATATCCAACATTCATTGAAACCATGACGAAAGAGATAATACTAGATATACCTAAAATCATAAAGATATTAAAAATTATTGGTTCGAATTTTTTATTGATTTTCAAAATTAACACCTATTTTCTATATATGCTTTGCTGCCCGATTTCACCAACATCTAATCTTACAGTTTGAAGTCTAGGTTGTCCAGTTTGTTTTACTTTACTGCAATATCAATATTATCTGGAATAGGGTTTCACCATATTGCTATTAAACTAAAATTTTAAGATTGCACCTAAACGAAATTTATAGTATCGAAGTTCATTTTGGAGGGGGGAATGTAATACTACATCTTTAAAGTATTAGTTACACTTGAACTGCACATTGCGTATTTTTTATGAAGAAAAGACACTCATATAAAAGTGTCTTTTCCGATAGTTTTTTAGCAGAAGCAAGCAGCTCCAACGATGATTAATAAAATGAACAATACAACTAATAAAGCAAATCCTCCAGCGAAGCCACAGCCGCCACAACTACCACCAAAGCCCATAACAGTTCCTCCTTTTAATAGGAAGGGAAAACCAAGGGGTCACTCATGTGTTTTAACGGATTCCATTTACTTTATGCTTTTATGAATGAATGGAGCAGGTCCTTTTCAAAATAGATTTATGCCGCTATTTGCCGGGGAGTAAGACCTCGATTGGTGAGGGCTGATTTAAAGTTTCACTTTATTCTTTAAGAGCGAATAAATAAAAAACAAAATATCTAAAAATATAGATGGAAATCCGCTTTTATACCTTTCAATAAAAGAATACTAGCATTATATATTATAAGGAATACTTGTCCTTAATTGTAAATGAAAGGGGGGAATTGGTATGAGTTATGGCTATGGTCACCCTCCAAAAAAATGCTGTGAACATCATAATGAAACTTTATCAACGGGTATATTACGTAGACATTCCGCTACGTTATTTCTTACTGTGGATGCTATGAATGTTGATCCTGACGATACTCGTAGAGTAACTGTTGAAATGTTTGATTGGTCATCTGGTTCTCCGGTATTGTTACCATTAATAGACCCTTCAACGCAAACATTGCCACCTAATCGATATGTTACTTTCCGTTCAGCAGCTCTTCCTCCAAGACTTTTTGCTTATGAAGTAAGAATCATTCGTCCGAAAGATAGAGATGTTGTTACGAATGTTTTTGGTCTTAGTGCAATCGTATTTAACCCACAAGAAGGAAATAATGTTTTACAACATGATTTAGCAAAATTAGACCTTAAATAGCTTTTATAAAAGTCTATTTATTGGGCATGAGTAAAAAAGAGTAGGATGTAATCCTACTCTTTTTTTACGTTAACTAGAATTTTAAAAGAAATCCTTCATCATTTTAGCATCTTTAATATTCACGATCACACTTTCTACCTTATCTTTCTTCTCATCTTTAGCAATTGTAATTTGTTCCTTATTATCAATCCAAACAAGAAATTCTTCTTTTGAGTCATCTTTATATGTAACGGTAATAGTAGAATGTGCAGATTCTCTCTTTTTTTGATCTAAAGTGATAGTTTTAGGTGTTCCATTTTGAACTGCTGAAACGATAGATTTTATCATTTCTTCGTTATCTGTTTGAGATTTGGAAGTAGTATGATTTGTTGTTTTTAGTATTTCAATGTCTAAAATATTAGCGGAATTTAATTGAAAGGTATTTTGTGTATGTTCTTGCTTAGCCTGCGAAGTTTTATCTGTAGCCGAGGTGCTTGTACAGCCTATTAAAGTGAAAGATAGAGCGGTTAGAGCGCATATAGATATGATTTTTTTCATAGTATCCCTCCTTAAATTTAATTATAACAATTTTCTTTTAATTTAGGTAGTTATTGTAAGTAGAAGATGTTTTAAAGTAGTAAATGATGTTGTTTATTTTCTATTAAAATCAAAATTTACATAACTTTTTTTGAATTTTATGTTTAACATTTCGAAAATAGGTGTACTACATATAATATAACAAATAATTCATTTTAAAGGAGGAAGTTAAAGATGGAAACGAAGTATAGTAAACCTTTTGTATATGAATTTATTACGGAGAAAGAGGTCATGAATGCGGCGAATGATCTCGTGAAGAAAGGGATAGACCAAAAAGATATTTACGTATTAACACACGAGAAAGAGAGGACAGATAGAATCGCAGATAATGCAGACGTGAACACGATTGGAATAAAAGAGGAAGGACTTGGGACAAGCATTATTAATGTCTTTCAAAAAACGGGAGATCAGTTAAGAAATAAGATGCAAGAGTTAGGGCTTAATGAGGAAGAAGCTAACTTTTATGAAGAAAAGCTGGATGAAGGAAAAATCTTGTTATTCGTTAAGGATTTAGAGAGAGTCGGTGAATGGTTACAAGAAAGAAGATGCATGTATTCTATTTAAATTTGTATCCTGTAAATCTATAAATCTATTACGAAAAGGAGATGGGAAATATGAGTGAGAGCGGACTAAAAGAACAAATTACTGGTAAAGTGGAAAAGACAAAGGGACAAGTAAAAGAAGGAATTGGTGAAGTTACAGAAGATAGAAAGTTGAAAAATGAAGGGAAGTGGGACAAGACGAAGGGAACGATAAAGGAAAAAGTCGGAAAAGTGAAACAAAAGATAAGTGATGGATTGGATAATAAAGAATAATACATGTTTATCAAGCTTTGGTTACATACCAAAGCTTGATAAATCAAATATAAAAACAATATAGGAGGTTTAATTGTGGGATTTATTATTACGTGTATTGTAGGTGGACTTATTGGTGCGTTAGCTGGAATGATTACGGGAAAAGACTTTCCTTTAGGTATAGTTGGTAATGTAATTGCTGGTTTAATTGGATCTTGGGTAGGTAGTGCGTTATTTGGTCATTGGGGTCCTGAATGGGGAGGTATTTTTGTTCTTCCAGCGTTATTAGGTGCAATCGTCTTTATTTTAATCGTAACATTCTTCTCTAGAATGCTGCGGAAAGCGTAAGTATGATCATGAATAGTAATCTTAAGTTTATTATATATAACTATAAAGTGAATGAACTGATAAATATACATAAAAAAGCATCCAATTAAATTAATTTGGATGCTTTTTTTATGTAATCTGCATAGGAATGAGCGGGGGATGAAGGCCCCCCGCTCATTGAAATTACACTTTCTATTATGTATTAAACCATCGTTACTTTTTCACAATTATTTATTCTTACGACCTGCCTCGGTTCTATATGAGATAAGTCCTCGCTATTACCTATATCAACTACAATTGTATTTGTTAGTATGTTAATAATGGAACCAACTAACGTTGTAGCATGATCGTGTCGATAAGAAAATTGAACAAAATCTCCCTTTTTAAAGTTGTGCTCTTCCATAGATAGATCCCCCTAAAAATAATGTTTATACATTATACATACACAAATTTATAAGGTTTAAACATTCGGTAGTATTTTTTAAGTGTTAAGCCGAGAAAGGTGTAGAAAATTTATTTATAATGAAAATAAAAAAATATGTTTAAAACTAATTTTTATGGGTAATTAAATAGTAAAAGTTTGAGATAAGGGGGCGGAAATGATGAATTTGGAAATAAATATTTTGCAAAATGATGTAGGTTATACGGTACAACTTAATGGTGAGATTGATGCGTATACGGCATCAGATTTAAAAAATAAGGTAATGCCTATTACAAGCGAAAAAGAGGTTCATATTGTAGTAGATTTTCATAACGTAGATTATATGGATAGTACTGGTTTAGGTGTTTTTATAGCGCTATTAAAAGCAGTTAAGAAAAATGATGGAAAACTAGAGTTTATCGGTGTATCTAAAAGATTAAAAAGATTATTCGATATTACAGGGTTAACAGAAATATTAAATTTGAATTCCGATTTTGAAAAAGTAGAAAGAAGGTGACTAGGGATGATGGAGAGATTTGAAAAGATAGAAATGAAAATTCCTGCAAAGGCAGAATATGTGGCTATTATTCGTTTAACAATGGCTGGTGTTGCGAATCGAATGGGCTTTGCTTATGACGATATAGAAGATATGAAAATTGCTATTAGTGAAGCATGTACAAACATTGTACAACATGCATACAAAGAAGACGTCGGAGAAATTACAATTGTCTTTGGCTTATATGAAGATCGATTAGAAATTATGGTTGCGGATAATGGGGTTAGCTTTGATTTTAGCAGCTTAAAAAGGAAAGTTGGTCCGTATGATATTAGTAAACCAGTAGAACATTTGCCGGAAAATGGTTTAGGTTTATATTTAATCAATACGTTAATGGATGATATACAGATTATGCATGATGAGGGCATGACAGTTTTAATGACAAAATATATACAAAGAGAGCAGGTGGAGAATGATGGAAATCCAATCTCAACCTACAACTCTTACTAAAGAAGACGTTATTAAGCTAATTGCAGAATTCCAACAAAACCAATGTAATGAAGCGCAGGAAAGGTTAGTTGATCATTATAAAAATCTCGTATATTCCATTGCATATCGCTATTCAAAAGGCGGGCCGATGCATGAGGATATTATACAAGTAGGGATGTTAGGGCTCTTAGGCGCAATAAGAAGGTATGATTATTCGATAGGGAATGCTTTTGAGCCTTTTGCAATACCTACAATAGTAGGAGAAATAAAGAAGTATTTACGTGATAAAACTTGGGGTATTCACGTTCCAAGGCGAATTAAAGATTTGGGTGGGAAAATTAAACATGCGATAGAGGAGTTAACAGATCACCTGCAACGTTCACCGAAGATAATAGAAATTGCAAATCATTTAGGACTATCGGAAGAGGAAGTTCTAGAGATTATGGATGCTAAAAATAATTATCGAGTATCTTCCTTAGATGATGTAGTTGAAAATTCATCTGATGGAAGTTCGGTAGCGAGAATTGAATCTGTAGGTGAAGTAGAGCAAGGGTATGAACAGACAGAAAGACGTCTCGTTTTAGAGGATATTTTTAACGTATTAAATGATACGGAAAAGAGCGTTATTCATTATATATTTGGAGAAAATTTAAATCAAAAAGATACAGGGGAACGGTTAGGTATTTCACAAATGCACGTTTCTCGTATTAAAAGACAAGCGATAAGTAAATTGAAGCAAGCAGCATTTTTAGATACATAAAAATTTAAAATAATTATGTTTAAAACATGAGAAAAGGGGTACTTATTAAGTATAGGAGGAGATATGAAAATGTCACACGATGTGAACGAACTAATCGAAGGATTGAATGAAGATTTAGCAGGAGAATACTCAGCAATTATTATGTATAACCATAATGCAGCTACAGTTTCTGGTATATATAGACAAGTGTTAAAACCTTTCTTTGAATCTGAAATTAGTGATGAACAAGGACATGCCCTATATTTAGCGGAGAAAATTAAGACGCTAGGTGGTACACCTACTACGATCCCTTTACCGGTGAAACAAGTAGAAGATGTTAGAGAAATGTTAGAATCAGCTAGACAATCAGAATATGAGACAATTAAGCGTTATGAAACGAGAAAAGAACAGGCAGCGAAATTAAATATGACAGAGTTAGTTGTAAAGTTAGAAGATATGATTGCAGATGAAACAAATCATATGGAAGAATTAGATCGTCTTTTAACTGATAAAGCAATGGTTTTAAATTAAAAGTAGAAATTTATAGAGTGAAAGAACAAATTCCTATTTCTAGGGGTTTGTTCTTTTGTTGTATAAATATGTTTGAGTAAGAAATTTTCATTTTGTAACTGAGTATGTAATACTAGAAAAATAGAAAATGATAATAGATTTACATTTTAAATAAGAAAAGGGGAAATAACTTGTGTCCATTTTAATTGTCGATGATAATCCGGTTAACATATTTGTAATTGAGAAGATTTTAAAACAAGCCGGATATCATGATCTTGTATCGCTCAATTCTGCACAAGAGCTCTTCGAATACATACAGTTTGGAAAAGATTCTTCCAGGCATAATGAAATTGATTTAATACTATTAGATATTATGATGCCTGAAATTGATGGACTTGAAGTTTGTAGGCGATTACAAAAAGAGGAGAAGTTTAAAGATATCCCTATTATTTTTGTTACAGCTTTAGAGGATGCAAATAAATTGGCCGAAGCTCTTGATATGGGGGCAATGGATTATATTACGAAACCTATAAATAAAGTTGAATTATTAGCACGTATGCGTGTAGCGTTACGCTTGAAATCAGAATTAAATTGGCATAAAGAACAAGAAGAAAATCTTCGGAATGAACTAGATTTAGCTACGCAAGTACAAAGAAACTTATTAAGTAGCCCATTAAGAGAAGATCATATAAAAATTGAAGCAAGTTACTTGCCTTCATTTAAACTAGCTGGAGATATGTATTATTGGTATAAAATCGATGAAAATCGCTACGGTATTATATTATTAGATGTGATGGGACATGGTGTATCTGCTTCATTAGTTTGTATGTTTATTTCGTCTGTATTACGTGAAACAATTAAATGTTTAATTGATCCAGAACTCGTTATTAAAGAATTAAATAAATATATGACCCTTTTACATAATGAAAATGATAATATTCCTTATTATTTTACGGCGATATACTTAGTTGTTAATACAGAAGATAGAACAGTTGAATATGTAAATGCAGGGCATCCTTCTGGATATGTTTTAGTTGATGAAACAAATGTAGTTGAACTAGATCGCGGGAGTTGTGCCGTAGGATTTTTTGATGAAATAAAAGTTAAAAAGACAGTTATACCTTTTGAGAAGAACGCTCAAATATTATTGTTTACAGATGGTGTTCTTGAAGCAATTGCAAATGATGAATTTGAGTCTGAAGAGAAATTACGTACTTTTACAGAAAGAAAATGGGGAGATTTAGAAGGCGAGATAGAAGGGTTTTACAAGGAAGAACAAAAGAAAGCGCAATCAGATGATATGTGTCTAATTATGATACAAACGAATGCGAAATAAAAAGCGTATGAAATCCAAACAGAGGATTTCATACGCTTTTTATCCCGTATTAACGGGCAGTAAGACTCCCACCAAAAAATTTAGTCTGAAGCAAAGAAGGTAGGTGGGAGATCAACTGCCCGTAAACGCCCGATTGGTTCAACTAATAATCAGTGGGGGATACCCCCCACTGATTAAAGTTTCACTTTATTGTATTTTTTGATAAATTTGTTCACTAGGATTAAATTGGGTATAATGCGGCATTATATTTGAAAAACGAAGAGTTTCTTTATTTCCTAAACATAGAAATCCATTGTGACTTAAGCTTTCATAAAATAGTTGCTGCACTTGATTTTGAAGTTTACTTGTAAAGTAAATTAAAACGTTACGACAAAGTATAATATGAAACTCGTTAAAAGATTGATCGGTTACTAAATTATGCTGTGCAAAAATAATGTTTTGTAACAGTGATGGATTAAAATAAGCGAAACGATTATCTGTTGAATAATAGTTAGAAAATGCTTGTGTACCGCCAGCTTGTAAATAGTTTTTCGTATAAGTTTGCATTTTATTTAACGGGAGGATAGCTTGTTTTGCTTTTTCTAACACATTTGTATTCATATCTGTTGCGTAAATAACCGACTTTTCACTTAATCCTTCTTCGTGAAGTAAGATGGACATCGATAATACTTCTTCACCAGTTGCGCATCCAGCATGCCAAATTCTAATTTCAGGTTGCTTTTTCAATTCAGGAATAACATGCTCTCTTAGCGCTTTAAAAAAGGCAGGGTTACGGAACATCTCAGTTACATTAATCGAGAAATCATTTAATAACTGTTCTAAAACCCCTTCCTCGTGAATTACTTTTTCAATTAATTTTGAAATGGTTGGGATATTAGAGAGCTGCATTCGATTACAAATCCTTCTATAAATAGATGTGCGAGCATATTGGCGAAAATCAAATCCTGATAGTTTAAATACCGCTTCCAATAGTAATTCAATTTCTAAGTTCGTGCGCTCATCCGTATCTACTGATGGATCAAAATTATAATACTTATTTTCCACTCCAACTAAACCTCACTTATTTTATTAACCATACACTCATTACCGAATAGAGTTGATGTAGGTTTAATGGTTTACTTATATAATCTGAAGCGCCAGCAGATAAACATTTTTCCTTATCATTTGGCATTGCTTTAGCAGTTAATGCGATAATAGGTATTTCATGTAACCCTAAGTTCATTCGGATATTTTCCATCGTTTCATAACCGTCCATATTAGGCATCATAATATCCATTAAAATAAGGTCAATATTTGTATTGCTTTTTAGTATTTCTAAACACTCTATGCCGTTTTGGGCAGTAATAATGTTGGCGTTTTGTTTTTTTAATGCATTTTGTAACGCAAATATATTTCGATGATCATCATCGACAATTAAAATTGTTTTCTCTTGGAAGACGTTATTTGTTTCGGTAGTAACGATAGTTTCTTCAACAACTTCAGCAGGAATAACATCTTCTATCGTTGCTGCGACTTCTAAATTGGAGAACTGTATATCATGTAATCCATTTGGAAGGTTAGGAATATATACCGTGAAAGTACTACCTTCTCCTACATTACTCTCTAACGTAATCCAACCACCTAACAATCTAGCAAACTCTTTACAAATAGATAAACCTAATCCTGTACCACCATACTTTCGAATCGTTGCTCCATCTGCCTGTTGAAAGGCTTCGAAAATAAGTTGATGCTGTTCTTTAGCGATACCAATACCAGTATCTTTTACTGAAATTGTAATCCAATCTTTACTTATAGACTGCATATCATGACTTAAATTGGTTGTTTCTATTGAATCGAAATGTAAAGAAACGGATCCTTTTTCCGTGAATTTAAATGCATTGGATAATAAGTTTTTAATAATTTGCTCAATCCGTTTTGCATCTGTATAAAACAGATCAGGAATCGTATCACTGTCTTCAATAGTAAATTCAACATTTTTTTGTGCAGCTATATGTAAAAAGTTTTGATGCATATTGGCTGCCATGTCACTTATGTTCGTTGCTTCAAAAATGATGTCTAGTTTGCCTGCTTCTACTTTAGATAAATCTAGTATGTCATTAATTAAAGTAAGTAAGTCTTTCCCTGATGAATGAATGACAGTTGCTAGTTCAATTTCATCATCCGATAAATGATTATCATGATTTTCTCGTAACATTTCAGATAATAATAAAATACTATTTAACGGTGTGCGTAATTCATGTGACATATTTGCTAGGAACTCAGATTTGTATTTTGAGCTGCGTAACAACTCGCTTGCTTTTTCTTCTAATTCTGATTTGGTAATTTGTAAGTCAGCTGTCTTTTGTTCAGCTTCTTCAGTTCTAGACTCTAATTGTTCATTCGTTGTTCGTAATTCTTCAGCCTGCATTTGTAGTTCTTCAGCTTGCGTTTGTAATTCTTCTGATTGAACTTGTAACTCTTCGGTCATTGCTTGTGATTCATGTAAAAGAGTTTGAATTCGCATACGTCCTATAATGCTATGGATTGTTAAACCTAGATTATCAATAGTTTGTTGAATTAAATCTTGATGTAAGTCTGAAATCTCAGTTACACTTACTAACTCCATTACTGCAATCACCTCATCCTCAAATAAGATAGGGATGACTAGTAGATTTTTAGGACGTATTTCTAATACTCCGCTAGTGACATAACGAAACTCTTCGGGTATATCCCTGAGAATAAAACTTTTCTTTTCTAAGGCAGACTGTCCAATGAAACCTTCACCCATTTTAATGGATTGTTTTCCAATATCAGCACCTTGATCGGCGAAAGAAGCTTTTTTCACATAGTAGACAGTTTCTTCATATTCTTCACGTACATAAAATGCACCGCAAGAAGTTTGCGTTTTTTGTATAATTCCACTAAGAATTTTTTTACCTAACATCTCAATAGAAGATACACCTTGATACATTAAAATTAATTCTGCAAGCTCAGTTTGTAACCACTCTCTTTTCGATATTTCGTCTAGTAAGTGGTTCGTTGTATGAGCAAGATCTTTTATTTCATCATGTGTATTTACATGAATTCTTTCCGTAATTTTTTCTTTAGAAGAAATTGATTTAATAGCTTGAATTACATTTTTAATCGTTTTTGTAATGGAATTCGAAATATAGAGTGAAACAATAATGGAAATAAAAGAAAGTAAGAACAATAAACTGTATAACCAAATCTCTAATTTATTATTTTCAATATCTAATTGTGCAGCTCTTTTTTTCGTTAGTTGCTCCTCAGTGCTCCGGAAGTTAGTTAGCTGCGACTGTAATGACTGAATTTGAGTCGTGTCAATTGTTTGTACATTATTACTATTATTATTTGTAATGAGTGGGTGAATCTCTTTATTAATCCAACTAGTAATGTTTTCGTTAATCTGTTTTAATTTTTCTTGCTGAGAGGGGTTATCCTCTAATAAAGAAAAAAGATCTTGATAATGTTTTTCGTAATCCTTTTCCGCAGAGTTAAGGGATTGCACGTAATTAGGGTTATTAGAAATGATAAACCCTTTCGCTTTATTTTCAATTGTTAGTAACTCTTTCTCCACTTGATTCGTTAAATTGAGAACTTTAAAATCGTGATCAATAATAAAATTACGAGATTTTTGTAAGTTGGAAATCTCATTGTTTAACATAATGAAAGAAACAAGTAAGAACAAAATGATAACTAAATAACCAGCCATAATTTTGTAACGAATACTAAATTTTGCTTTCGAGTTCATTAAAAATTCCTACCTTCAAGGTTATTAAAACTTTTCTATTTTAAAGAATGAAAAACGTAATATATATTATATCAGTTTTCATAAGGCCAAACTAGAAATCCCCCTATTGTATTAGGGGGTTCTTTTTTAATAGAGGAAATCATTTTGAAATATAAAAACATATATGAAAGGTAGTAAACGAGGGAATAGAGGGTAACAAACATTCTAAGAAGGGAAGAGTGTTCTTAAAGCTCTTTTTGCATCTATTCCTTCAAAAATAAATAATATAAGATCTTTCTTTTTTACAGTAAGGAAAAAGGATACTAGAGTGCTTAAATTTTTGATTGATGTCATTGTTCCATGTTTACTTATAAACAAATTAGCTTGAAATGTTGTCATTAAAGCATAAAAATGATGAATCTGAGTTATTGTAGGTGTTTCATTATAAGAAATAGTAGTAGAGTGAATGGCGTTCATCGTAATATTCCTTTCCATATAGTAAGCATAACAATATAAACATACCCGTTTTAAAAAATGTTAAACATATAAATAAGAAAAAATATAAGTATAGTTTTTTACGTTTAGAAAAGGTTAGGAAGGGTATACATATACTACAAAGAGATTGACTGAAGATGAATTGTAAGATGTCTATGTTTAGTAGATTAGTCCATCAAAATATACTTTTACTTTAAATAAAAAGGAGCCTGGTATACATGAATGAAATGATGATTGATATTACATTTGATTTAATTTACTTGTTAAGTAGTTCGCTTGTAGTGCTTTTACTATTCGCTTTTTTCGTAAATGGTTATGTTAATAAGAAGATTAGTGTATACAGAAATGAAGAAAAATAAAGAAACATTATATAAAATTTTAGGAGGTTAATAGTTATGGATTTAGATAGAAAAATAGTAGGTGTTTTTAGAACAATTGATGATGCGGCACTCGTTATTAATGAATTAAATGATAAAGGATACTCAGCAGATAACATTTCAGCTATTGCGAAAGATCAAAAGGAAATTGAACACCTTGAAGAAAAATCGGGTGAAAAAGTAAATCATGAAACTGCACATAAAGCGGATATCTTTTCAGCGACAGGGCTTGTAGCAGGAGGTGTAGCAGGCGGACTCGGTGGTTTATTAACAGGTCTTGGTATACTTGCCGTTTCTGGAATGGGTCCAATCGTAGCAGCAGGACCGATCGCAGCAGCTATTGGAGGAGCCGGTATTGGCGGAGGAGCTGGAAGTTTAATAGGAGCATTTATAGGGTTAGGAATTCCAGAAGAACATGCTAAAAAGTATGAAGAATATATTTACGATGGCAATATATTAATTTTAGTAGATGCAAAATTAGACGATAAGTTAGAAATCTATAAAATATTTGATAAGCATAATGCCTATAACTCTGATTTCTTTAAATAAAATGATGAAAAATGTAAACAAAGTGAATATCGTTTTTTTTTTGATCTTACAACTTTGGCGCGGCCGAGGAGTCGTATGACTATAAGAGAGGAAGGGCTTATAGTAAAAGATCAAGTTCTATCATGTTATTTAAAAGGGAAGAGGTGCCTTTTCGTGATTGTAAAAATATTAAAGGATAGCAGTAATAGTTTCCTTTGTACAGTTCAAAGTAAAAATGGAGAGAAGTATGTGAAGAAGTGGTTTAGTAAACATGAAAACAATGAAGAATTAGGGCGACCAACCTTTAAAGAAGTAGAAAAGGATTGGAAAGAAAATAGAGAATCGTTTATGTATCCCAATGTTAAAGCGCTTTATTAAAATTAAACATAATGCGCGCTTTATTATTACAAAACTGTCACATTCCTGTAAGGTAATTCAATGGATTAGATACTTTTTCCATGTCATAATAAAGACATAAGAAAGCTTATCAAAACTACAACTTATTAGGAGAGTGTCAGTCATGATTGTAACAACAACGTCTGGAATTCAAGGTAAAGAAATTATTGAGTATATTGATATTGTAAATGGTGAAGCTATTATGGGTGCAAATATTGTCCGCGATTTATTCGCTTCAGTTCGTGATGTTGTCGGTGGTCGTGCTGGTTCTTATGAAAGCAAGCTAAAAGAAGCTCGTGATATCGCAATGGATGAAATGAAAGAACTTGCAAAACAAAAAGGTGCGAACGCTATCGTTGGTATTGACGTAGATTACGAGGTTGTACGTGATGGAATGTTAATGGTTGCTGTAAGTGGTACAGCTGTACGTATATAAGTAAATAAAAAACAGGCTCACCCCTTGAAGTTCATGCTTTGAGGGGGTTTTTTGTTTTTAAGTTGTAGAAGTAAACTCCAGTTGCAAGGGCGAAATGAAAAAGAAACAGTGATGCTACATATATGTAATGTAAGTGCAAACTTTATGATAAATAATAAAGTTGTTATTTGAGATAATGGAAGAATTAGTGGTATAAATAACTTTATAGATAATAATCAAAATAGAGAAGACAGAATGTTCATGGATGGAATGGTTAAGGGAATTTTTCAATCTGTAATAAAAAACGGAGGTACCGAGAACGTTTTACAGATGTCTGTTACATAAAATTTATAATGGATTGGGGGCAATTTATGTTTTGGTTAGGGGGCTTTTTAGGATACATTGTAGGTTCTATTACTACATGTGCGCTGCTTTACTTTGGGTATAGAGCCGAGAAGAACAAAAAAGCGGATATGCGAAAGAAAGAGGAGAGAAAAATCAATAAAAAAGGTGTATAGAATGTGGAAATGGTGAAAGGTAAGGTGATAACGTTAATAAAAAAATAAATAGATGAAAGGACATTACATATTTTATATGATTCATATGCAATGTCCTCGCTTATTCTACAATCGTGTCTGTTTCTCGATTATGAATAATTGTTTCCTACCTTGCTATAAATTTCATAAGCAAAAAATCCAAATAAATAGCCTGTTCCGGATCCTAAACTAATTGAAAGCAGTGAGAAATCTGGGGAAAACATGCCGAAAATCAAACCGATTATACAGCCCAAAAGCATTCCTATGGGTATTAAACTATCTAATAACAGTTGAGCCTCTTTTGATTTTTTCTTACCCAATTTGCCATGCTTATATTTATGTTCCAATCTTTTTATTACAAATACTACAATCCCCCCGACTAGTATAACAGGCCAAATAGCCGAAATTAACCACATGTGAAAATCTCCTTTCACCTTTTAATAGGATTATACCAGATACTTACAAATTTTCGTTCCTAAATGTATTATCTAATCTATTTAAAAGGTCAATCAAAAAGCCCATTTTAATTGTAGTTAATAACTCGTCAAAAACACTTTCCCTTTCGTTTTCTCAGCAGACTGCACAACATCAACCGCCGCTTTCACATCTGCTAAGTCATATGTAGAATGTACGGTCATAAAACGTAATTGCTTATTTTCTACTAAACGAATTAAGTGACGAAACGTCTCCTGCCATTTATATGGCGGTACTTCTTTATTCCAATGTCGTAAATGAAATATGTTCGCGTGCACTTTTGCTTTCGTGACAATCTCTGCCCAGTTTACTTGTACGCCCGATAGAAGACCAATCGTCAAAAAGTGTCCGTTTGGCCTTAAGGAGAAAGCTAATTCATTTCCATCCGGTCCCCCGATAGAATCAATCGCAGCGTCTGCACCTCTGCCGTTTGTTAATTCCATAACTGTTTTATAAAGCGGGGCAGTGGAAGTATCTATTACATGATGAGCGCCAAGCTGAAGTAATTCCTCTGTATGTTTATTATTTCTTGTCACCGCAATTAATCGGAAGTTTAAAATTTGTGATAACTGTGCAAATAGATGGCCAATAGCGGATCCGCAAGCATTCACTAATAAAACACCATTACGTTGTAAGTTTAACGATTCTGTACATGTAACCCAAGCTGTAAGGGGATTAATATACATTTGTGCCGCTGTGAAATCATCAATGGAATCAGGAATAGGGACTACAAAATCAGCTAATGTCTTCACATATTCTTGCCAAGTACCTTCCCCGCGTAACGGTAACACACGTTTACCGATAAGGTCTCTAGAAACAAAAGCGCCTACATCTTCTACAATACCAACACCTTCATAACCAGGTATGTTAGGCAAAGGGATTCTATGTGCGTATGCTCCAGTGATGGGAATTAAGTCAGATGGATTAATCGGTCTAACTAGCATACGAATGAAAACTTCATTATCTTTAAGTGGTTCTATATTTTTATATTCAACTTGTAATACGTCTTTTGGATTGCCAAACTTATGAAATTGAATGCATGTTCCAAGCAAAGTAATTTGCCCCCTTAGTTTGATTGGGTTTATTATAGCATTTTTGGTTTTGGGGGTTATTTTGTTAGTGATAAATAGAGTTTTTAATTTACGTATTTGTCAGAATTTTATAAAATGTGTATAGAACTATAGAATGGGGGGATTTCTTCATGTGTACTAGTTTGACATTGCAAACAAAAAACTTCCAGCATCTTTTTGGGAGAACAATGGATTTCACATTAGATATGAATCAAGAAGTAATAATCATTCCTCGGCGTTATCAGTGGAACAATATAACTGGTGAAACGATCCGAGCGAAAAAGGCTGTTGTCGGAATGGGAATTAATTTTGGAGGAAGGGTCATGATGGCGGACGGAGTAAATGAAGCTGGTATGACATGTGCAACTCTCTATTTCCCAGGATTCGCTACTTATAGTAACAGTATAGATAACCATAAAACGAATGTAGCGCCATTTGATTTTGTGACTTGGAGCCTCACACAGTTCAATTCTGTTGAAGAGTTAAGAAAATCTATTGATAGCATTGCCTTTATAGATGTGCCATTACCAGTTTTAGGGATTACTCCGCCGCTACATTGGATTTTAGCAGATAAATCGGGAGCGTGTATTGTACTTGAGCCGACAGCTGATGGAATAAAAGTGTATGACAATCCACTAGGAGTAATGACTAATAGTCCGGAGTTTAATTGGCATTTACAAAATTTAAGACAATATATTGGACTTAAATCGCAGCCATTTGCGCCAACTGAGTGGGGAGATGTACCATTAAGTGCTTTTGGCCAAGGTTCAGGAACGATGGGACTTCCTGGAGATTTCACCCCGCCATCAAGATTTGTACGGGCAGCATATGGCAAACAAAACATTCAAAGTATAGAGAACGAAGAAGAGGGGATATCGGCTATTTTTCATATCTTATCAAATTGTGAGGTTCCTAAGGGAGCAGTAATAACAGAAGACGGTATATTAGATAATACGATCTATACAAGTGCAATGTGTATGGAGTCTGGAACATATTATTACCATACTTACGATTGTAGACAAATTATAGCCATTCATTTATTCAATGAAGATTTAGATACAGCTGAGATTAAAACGTATCCGTTCCAGCGGAAGCAAAAAATCTTTTATGAAAACTGATAAAAACACCTCCATTGAATTTGCATACTTAGTATGCGAATTCGGGAGGTGTTTTTCTATTAAGCCGAAGCCTTCTTCATTCTCTCAAGTAAACTAGATAACACATGCGTACGATACGATTCTAGTTTTTTACCTTCATAAGTACGGATACCTAATTTTTTAAGTTCTTTTACATACCAACCTTTGCTTCCGAAATACATGTGATCGCTCCCCTTCAACTTTGTTTTTATTTGTTCTGATTATACTTGGAGGTACAGGAATTATAATGAAGGAAATGAATTTCGCGCGAAAATGGTTAACTTTGTTGCAAAAGACATATATACTAAAGATAGTATACAACGAGGTGGACAAGACGTGATTATAGAGAAGCACGAAATTCAAATTGACCAAATTACGAGTGGTAAAGTGAATATCTTTACTTTCTATAGAAATAGAAAGCAAATTGATGATCATTTTTTACGATTGCAAGAACCATCGCTTACAGCAAACTACTTCTTCCATTTTCATTTTGATGCAGAGAGCTTGCATCTACTGCAGGAAGAGTTTCCAGGCGTATATCCGTACGACGGTAGTGAAACGATTCACGACTGGACGGAAAAGATGAAAGCTGAATTGCAGCATCAGATCCAAACAGGTAAATGGAATAAACGCGTACGTATCGGTAATCGCATTCTAGATGTGGTGTTTACGTGGTGTGACGAAGATATAGTAGAGTGAAAAAGAAGCGGATGACGCTTCTTTTTTTTAGCGCTGGAATAAAACGAGCTTACCTGCAGAAGATGTACAGCGATGTGTTTTTTCGTGCAATCCTTTTTCTTGTAAAATAGATTCACCTTTTGCTTTCGCTTCTTTTTCAGTTGCCGCCTCGAATGATTCGTCTAATGCTTTTGAACCATCTTTTTCAAAGACTGTTAGAACGTATACTCCCATGAAAATTCCCTCCAATAATTAAAATCAGAATCTTATAATTATTTTGACATAAAACGCTACAATATGCAAAGAAATATATGACATTGCGTGGTAAAATAGAATGAAACTTTAATCACTGAGAATATTTTTATTCTCGATGATTATTAGTTTTCAGCGATGTTAATTTTAATAAAATGAAACTTTTGAAAGATAGAAAGGATCGTTATTTGTGAAACAAGTAAAGTTTATACATGCGGCTGATTTGCATTTGGATAGTCCGTTTAAAGGGATGGAGATGAATGTATCGCAGTCTGTTTGGGAGAGAATGAAGCAAAGTACGTTCGAATCATTTGAACGTATTGTTGATAAAGCGATTCAAGAGCGCGTTGATTTCGTATTACTAGCTGGGGATTTGTATGATGCGGAGACGAGAAGTTTGAGGGCGCAAGTGTTTGTGCGTGAGCAAATGAAGAGACTTTCGCAGTACGATATCCCTGTTTTTATTATTCACGGTAACCATGATCATTTAGGGGGAAGCTGGGCAGCAATTGAGTTTCCGGAAAATGTTCATGTGTTTACCGATCCTTATGTAGAAGAGAAATCATTTTATAAAAATGGTGAGTTGTTAGCTTCTATTTATGGGTTTAGTTATTTGCAGCAAGCGGTAACGGATAATATGACAGCGCAGTATACGAAAATCAGTGATGCGCCTTTTCATATTGGCATGCTTCACGGAAGTGTGGAAGGAGATGCAGAGCATAATCGCTATGCACCGTTTCAAATTCGTGAGTTGAAAGAAAAACAGTTTGATTATTGGGCTCTTGGCCATATACATAAACGTGAAATTTTATCAGAAGAGCCATACATTATTTATCCAGGGAACATACAAGGTCGTCATCGTAAGGAAACAGGGGAGAAGGGTGCGTACCTTATTGAACTTACGAAACAAGGAACGCAGTGTTTATTTTTCCATACGGCAGATGTTGTATGGGATGAGATCGAAGTTTGTATTGATGGACTTGAAACTGTTGATGAACTTATGACGAGCATGTCAACTACGATGAATGATTGCCGAAGAGAAGAGGAAGGGACGCTTTTAACTGTCGTATTCACAGGGCAGGGCCCACTTTCTCCTTATTTGCGTGACGAAAAGCGTGTGGAAGAGATTTTTCACATTTTAGCATCTGGCGAAGAGCGAAAAGATTTCGTATATGCGATGAAGTGGAAAAATGAGACGGTTTCTTTTGCGGAAATCGAACGTTTGAAAGCGGAAAATCATTTCGTCGGTAGTGTGCTAAAGGAGCTAGAAGCATTCACAAATATGGACGGCGTGTTGCGCACGATTTGGACATCTCCTGTAGCGCGTAATAGTATTGAATCTTTTACAGAAGACGAGAAGAAAGAGATTCAAAAGGAAGCAGAAAATATTATTTTAGAGCAATTATTCCAGCAAGAGAGGGATAAAAAATGAGAATTGAAAAACTCCATATTTATGGGTACGGAAAATTAGAAAATGTGGAAATGGATCTTTCATTGCTGACGGTACTATATGGTGAAAACGAAGCGGGGAAATCGACAATTCGCTCGTTTATGAAAAGCATTCTGTTCGGTTTTCCGACGAGAGGACAGCGCCGTTATGAGCCGAAAGAAGGCGGGAAGTATGGCGGTGCGCTGACTGTGCAAACAGAGCAGTACGGCCGTTTGAAAATTGAACGATTGCCAAAGACGGCAGCTGGCGAGGTGACCGTTTATTTTGAAGACGGGAAAACGGGCGGCGAGGAGATTTTAAACGATATATTAAGCGGGGTGAATGAAAGTTTATTTGAATCGGTCTTTTCATTTGATATGCATGGTCTTCAAAATATTCATCAGCTCGGCGAAGCGGATATTGGCAATTATTTATTTTCAGCAAGTGCAGTCGGAAGCGATGCGCTATTACAGTTAGATAAAAAGCTAGAAAAAGAAATGGATCAACGCTTTAAACCGAGTGGGCGTAAACCGGAAATTAACGTGTCACTGCAAGAGATGAAGAAACTTGAAGAGAAGATGAAAGAGTGGCAAGGGAAAATCGGCACGTATGAAAAACAGGTGCAGCAGTTAAAAGAATGCGAAGAGAAGCTCGCTTCTGTTCGCGGGGAGAAAGAGAGTGCGGAAAAACGAAAGCAAGATTATGAAATATTAGCAGCGCTTGAGCCACTCGTTATTGAAAAGCGTGCGCATGAGAAAGTGTTAGAAAATGAAAAAGGGCAGTTTCCTGTAAACGGAACGGCGCGCTATGAAGCAATTAAGGCGAAGATGGAGCCGCTTAGGTTACAAGTTGATTCGCTCCACAAAAAAATAGAGACGGTGCAATCGGAAATTGACTCGATTCAAATAGATGAAGAGTTTTTACAAAAAGAAAGTTATGTAGAAGAACTTCGTATGCAGCATTTGTCGTATGAAAATGCACGCCAAGAAATGCGTGATATGAGCGGGAATGTTGCGAATATAAAAGAAGAAATCGCAGAGCTAGAGCAACAAATTGGTGCTACTTTTGAAAAAGAAACAGTCCTTTCGTTTGATATGAGTTTGGCAACGAAAGAATTAATTACGCAAACCGTACAAAAAGCGCGTGAATTAGAAACGAAAAAAGCACAGCTTGATGATCGTTTTAAAGTAGCGCAAGAGCAATTAGAAGAACAAGAAGAAAATATAAGACAGATTCAGAAACAAATGTTAGTGGATGAAGAGCGAAATACGTTAGTTGAGAAAGAGAAATCGTTCCAAGATGCGGCGTTTATCGGTATGGGCGCAGAGAGAATGAAGCGCAAGTATGAGGAAAAAGCAGGAGCAGCTATGCAAAAGAAAAAGCAGTGGCAAAGAGTTTGTCTTCTGTTACTTCTTATTAACACGCTTGTTTTATTCACGAGTTTATTTATTGATAACCGCCCGCTCTTATTTATTAGTGTTATTGTTTTTGTAGGGATTGTTCTTGCCCTTGTTTTATATAAAGATCCGTCAAGTGGATTACAAGAAGAGCTTCTTACTCTTCAGCAAAGTGCTGGCGGGAGACAAAGTGAAGAAGCGCTGTCTGTGCGCTATCAGTTAGAAAAAGATGAAGAGATTCGGAAGCTATTTGAGCGTGAGTCTTATAAATTGCAGCAAATGGAGCGAGCTTATGATAAAGTCGTTTCATCGTATGAGGAATGGGAGAGAGAAACGTTCCAGGCGGGAGAACAAGTAGATGCATATAAAACGCGCTATATGTTTCCTGAATTTTATACGTATACACACATATTGCCAGCGTTTGAGCGTATTGAAAAAATGCAGCAATTATATCGTGAATTAGATAAGCAAGGTACGCGAAAATTTTCATTATATGAAATGATTTCGCATTTTGAACAGAAACTAGAAACTGTTATCGGTAGTGCGGAGTATAGTAAGTTGTATGAGGCGCAAAGCCTTATGCAAGATGAGAAAGAGAAGAGACAAACTTGTAAGCAGCTGAAAGAGAAGCTAGCTGAATGGCAAGAAGAATATGAGTTCATGCAAGAGCAATTGAAACAACTGCTAGTAGAACGAAATGCATTATGGAATATTGCAGAGGCTACAGATGAAGAGATGTTTTTAGAAGAAGGTAAACTGGCGGAAAAACGTGAAGATGCTGAGAAACAAGTAGTGCGTTTATTACCGCAAATTGATCTGTTGGAACAGCGTTTAACGAGCTTGTCACTAGCTGAACATTATGAAGCTGACGGTTATGAAGAGAAATTAAAGAGAGAAATGACAGTCGTGCAAAACTGCCTGGCGCAAGAGAAAGAACTGACAGAGCGTATTGCGAAACATCGTATGGAAATTGCGAATTTAGAAGAAGGTAGTACGTATGGCGATTTAATGCATGAATGGGAAATGAAAAAAGCGCAAGTGCGTGAACAAGTGAAGAAGTGGGCTGCTTATGCGGCCGCAAAAACGGTGTTAACGAAAACGAAGCAATATTATCATGAAGTGCATCTGCCACGTATTTTACAAAAATCAGAAGAGTACTTTGTGTATTTAACGGGCGGACGCTATAGTAAAATCTTTTCACCGTCAGAGTCAGAGCCGTTCATAGTTGAGCGTAACGACGGTATGCGTTTTTACAGTCATGAACTAAGCCAAGCGACAGCGGAGCAGTTATATTTATCGTTGAGATTTGCACTTGCGAAAACATTTGAACACGATTATCCATTTATTATTGATGATAGTTTCGTGCACTTTGATGCGGTAAGGACGAATCGAACGATTGAACTAATAAAGGAAATTGCAAAGGATAGACAAGTCATATTCTTTACATGTCATGCGCATTTACTTGCGTATTTTACAGAAAAACAGATTATAAAATTAACACATATGCGTAAAGAAAATGAGTTGTAGTGTGCTATACTAAAAGTAACTGATTTGGTGGAGGAATTCGAATGAAAAAGAAAATTGCAGAGTATGAAGTTGGTGAACAAGTCGATGTTTTCTTGTTAATTAAAACAGCGACAAAAGGTCTAGCAAGTAATGGAAAGCCATTTTTAACAGTAATCTTACAAGATCCAAGTGGAGATATTGAAGCGAAGCTATGGGACGTATCACCAGAAGTTGAGAAACAATATGTAGCAGAAACAATCGTTAAAGTAGCTGGTGATATTTTAAATTACAAAGGCCGTATTCAATTACGTGTGAAACAAATCCGTGTTGCGAATGAAAATGAAGTAACAGACATCTCGGATTTCGTTGAAAAAGCACCAGTGAAAAAAGAAGATATGGTTGAGAAAATTACGCAATACATATTTGAAATGAGAAACCCGAACATACAGCGTCTAACAAGACATTTATTAAATAAGCATCAAGATGAATTTTTAGAATATCCAGCAGCGACAAAGAATCATCATGAGTTCGTATCTGGACTAGCTTATCACGTCGTATCGATGCTAGATTTAGCGAAAGCTATTTCAAATCTATACCCATCATTAGATAAAGACTTACTATATGCAGGCGTTATTTTACATGACCTTGGTAAAGTAATTGAACTATCTGGCCCAATTTCTACAACGTATACGTTAGAAGGAAACTTACTAGGCCACATTTCTATCATGGTGAACGAAATCGGTAAAGCAGCAGACGAATTGCAAATCGATGCAGAAGAAGTATTAATTCTTCAACACATCGTCCTTTCGCACCACGGAAAAGCAGAATGGGGTAGCCCAAAACCACCATTAGTAAAAGAAGCAGAAATTCTGCACTACATCGATAACTTAGATGCAAAAATGAACATGATGGACCGCGCATTAGGACGCACAAAACCAGGCGAATACACAGAGCGTGTCTTCGCACTTGATAATCGTTCGTTCTATAAACCGACGTTCCATAATTAATAGTGTGAATAAAGTGGCCTCATTAAGTTTTAAAAGCTTAGTGAGGCTGTTTTCTTTATTAAAAATTAAATGAAATAGTTAAGAAGTACGCATGGGGTTAACGAAGAACGATTAAAACATATCTCACCACTAGAATGGGAGCATATCAACTTTAATATGGCAGATACTTAGAATCGCTTCAGCCTGTATAACAGGCCTAAAAATAAGAGTTGAAACTTGTTTAGCATCTATTTTTGTTAAAAGGTGGGAGAATTGTGCTATGATGTGGGCAAATATAAAACTATCTAAAGGAGGGATTTACATGCCGCATATTGTGTTTCGTGGAATTACTACTGAACAATTAAAACACATAAGCAAGCCATTAGTAGAAGAGCTCGCAGAGATTTGTGAGTGTGGTACGGATAATTTTACGTTGGAACTACCAAGTTCTACGTTTGTATTCAATGGAGAAGAAATAGAAGCGTTTCCTCTTATTGAAGTGAAATGGTTCGAGCGTGGACAGGAAATTCGTGATCGATTTGCCAAGGCCATTACTACATATGTAATGGATTTTGGACTTCCAGAAGTAGAGGTCGTATTTACGGTTTTCACAGAATCAGCGTATTATATTAACGGGAAGCATTGTGCAAGTTAGAGCTATTATAAATGTTTTTGTAACATTTATCCCGCATTAACGGGCAGTAAGACCCCGACCTCAAAATTCAGCGGAAGCAAAGAAGTTAGGTGGGGGATCAACTGTCCGTAAAAGCCCGATTGGTTCAACTAATAATCAGTGGGGGATGAACAAAACCCCCACTGATTAAAGTTTCACTTTATAAGGGATAGAACCACATCGCTATCAAGCTAACTAGACAAAATACCCTCTAAAAAGAGCAAGGCGTTATTCTTTCTGAGAAATCATAGGAAAGGATAACGCCTTTATATCAATTTTAATATAATCGATTCACTTCTTTATAAAAAGTTTGGTTATTTTATTGAAGCTTATTCCACAAACACACCCGTTTGTTCACTTTTTTACTGTTTGAAAGCCATACTTTTTATATTGATTCATTTATTGGAAAAACCGAAAGTTTTAAACTCTCTCTATTACATATTTATTTTTGGAAAAATAGCCTAACTCCAAATACTAATAATACTGTGCCAGTAATACCCTCTATTGTACGGTTCACCTTTTCTTTTCTTAAAAAAGTTCTTAATTGACGTATTAGAGAGATATAAAGTAAATACCATATTGCTGTCAAAGTCGTAAATGTGAATCCCAACAAAAGAAATTGGAAGAAATGACTTTGATTACTCACAATAAATTGGGGTAGAAAACTAAGGAAAAATACAGCCGTTTTTGGGTTTAAGATTGCCGTGGTAAATCCTTGTCTAAAACTTTTAACCGTTCCAATATCCTTAGAGTTTATTTCCACTGAACCTGACATATCTTCTTTTTTAGAAAAGGCACTTTTAATTGACTTTAAAGCTAAATAAATTAAATAAAATGCCCCAGCATATTTTATTAATGTAAATAGCATAGCAAATTTCATTAAGATAGCAGAGAGTCCTAGTGTAGCCATTATTGTATGAATCATCATTCCAGATACCGTTCCTAAGACGGTCTTTATACCACCATTTCTACCATGAGAGATAGTGTTTTTTGTAACTAAAGCAAAACCGGGACCAGGCATCATTATAATAAGGAGTGCTGTAAGGATAAATAGCATATAATTTTCCATGTTATGGTATTTCCTTTCTGATTTTTAGTTTCGCTTATAGTATAGCTTTTTTCCTTAAAACATTAAATATAAAAAGTGTGATCAGGATAGTATCATAAACTTTCAAGGAGTTGTAATTGAATTATAGAGGGCTTCACTTGAATAATGTTCTTCTGTAAATGAGCGTTTTAATAGAATGCCAATTACATAAATAATCAGATTTTTGTATAAAAGGATAACTCAATTAAATAAATTAAGAGCGTTTTTTAATTACTTTTTCCCGGAACACTCTTAATTTTCTTTCGTTTATCGAGGGGATTAGTATCAACTTGATCAAACATTATCCAAAAACTACATTTAACATTTACGAAAGCATATTCGAATAATCATTCATTAAATTTCTTATCAATCAACAAAAATTAATTATCATAAGGAAGAGGTACGTGAACTTCTATTTAAGAAATTACTTATTCTTGAAAAAAATGAATTAACTCCCCATAAATAATTGTAAAGATATAAAATTCTATAATTCCCTCGGAACAAAAAAGTTGTCTTTTATAGAAACGAAGTTCATTTTTATCGTTTTGGGGTAGTGTATTCTTGTTAAGCTTGATGGGCATGGAGAGCTTTGAGTCTTTAGCTTGATAGTGATGTGACGCTATCCAGAAATTAATGATTTTACACCCTAAATGTTATTTAACAAAAAAATCTTGAATTCGAGATTTTTCACTTGCTTTTCAATCACTTGAGGTGTAAAGTGATAGTAACGAAAGCGATTGAGTCATATGAAAAACATACACTCAGTTGTTTTCGATTAAAAAACAAAGTAACTTATACAGTAAAAACTAAGATGAATTTACAAAAACATAATTAAGAATAAATTGAAAAGCTAAAAACCATATTAGTTGTGGGAAATGTTATTTTTTTAGTTATCACTTGACTAGTAAAACGAAACGGAGGAATAAACAATGTATGAAATTAAAGGACATCATCACATTTCAATGGTTACGAAAAATGCAAATGAAAATAATCACTTTTATAAAAACGTGCTTGGCTTGCGTCGTGTGAAAATGACAGTAAACCAAGATGATCCGTCAATGTACCACTTATTTTATGGAGATAAAACAGGAAGTCCAGGTACGGAATTATCATTTTTTGAAATTCCATTAGTAGGAAGAACATATCGCGGTACGAATGCGATTACTCGAATTGGATTACTCGTTCCTTCAGAGGATAGCTTGCATTACTGGAAAGAACGCTTTGAAAAATTTGATGTGAAACATAGTGAAATGACAACATATGCAAATCGTCCTGCTTTGCAATTTGAGGATACTGAAGGTCTTCGCTTAGTACTACTCGTTTCAAACGGAGAAAAAGTGGAGCACTGGGAAACTTGGGAGAAATCAGAAGTTCCTGCAGAGCATCAAATTCAAGGAATGGGTTCTGTGGAAATGACAGTTCGTAGACTTGATAAAATGTCGAGTACACTTACAGAGATGTTTGGTTATACAGAGGTTAGCCGTAGCGAAGAGGAAGCAATTTTCCAGTCCATTAAAGGAGAGGCTTTTGGAGAAATCGTTGTGAAATATTTAGATGGTCCTTCTGAAAAGCCGGGCCGAGGCAGCATTCACCATTTAGCAATTCGCGTGAAAAACGATGCAGAGCTTGCCTATTGGGAAGAACAGGTGAAACAAAGAGGCTTCCAGTCTTCAGGAATCATCGACCGTTTCTACTTTAAAAGCTTATATTTCCGTGAATCAAACGGAATCCTTTTTGAAATTGCGACAGATGGACCAGGATTTACAGTTGATGGAGATGTGGAACATTTAGGAGAAAAACTTGATTTACCACCGTTCTTAGAAGACCAGCGTGCAGAGATTGAAGCGAATTTAGCACCTATTGAAGAGAAGTAATAGGAGAGAAAATATAAATTAAAAACTATCGGAGGAATATAAAATGAACCAATTAAAAGGAATTCACCACGTTACAGCGATTACAAGTAGTGCAGAAAAGAACTATGAGTTTTTCACTCGCGTTTTAGGAATGCGTTTAGTTAAGAAAACAGTAAACCAAGATGACATTCAAACGTATCATTTATTCTTTGCAGATGATAAAGGTAGTGCAGGAACAGATATGACATTCTTTGATTTCCCAGGTGTTCCGAAAGGAGTACACGGTACAAATGAAATTTCAAAAACTTCATTCCGTGTTCCGACTGATGCAGCATTAGAGTATTGGGTGAAACGCTTTGACCGTCTTGAAGTAGAACATACAGGAATTAAAGAGCAATTTGGTAAGAAAACTCTTTCCTTCGTTGACTTTGATGACCAACAATATCAATTAATCTCAGATGAACTTGATAAAGGAATCGAATCAGGTACACCGTGGCAAAACGGGCCAGTACCATTAGAATATGCAATCACTGGTTTAGGACCTGTATTTATCCGCATTGCAAACTTTAGCTTCTTCAAAGAAGTGTTAGAAAAAGTTCTATTATTTAAAGAGGTTGCGCAAGAAGGGGAATTCTATTTATTTGAAGTGAACAAAGGCGGAAACGGTGCATCTGTTATTGTAGAACATAATACAGTTCTTCCTGAAGCACAACAAGGTTTTGGTACAGTGCACCATGCGGCATTCCGCGTAGAAGATCGCGCAGTATTAGAAGAATGGATTGAGAGAATCAGTAGCGTAGGACTTCCTTCATCTGGATATGTAAACCGTCACTTCTTCGAATCATTATATGCAAGAGTTGCACCACAAATTCTATTTGAATTCGCAACAGATGGCCCAGGATTTATGGGAGATGAGCCATACGAAACGCTTGGCGAAAAATTATCTTTACCTCCATTCCTAGAGCCAAAACGTGAAGAAATTGAAAAATTAGTTCGTCCAATTGATACAGTGAGAAGTACGAAGGGATTTATTAAAGAGTAAAAATAGAGATAATAAGTAGGAGAGCAAGTAGTTTTAGCGGAGTGCTGGAACTACTTGTTTTTTTATTTATTCCAGTTAATTTTCTGACAATTTTTTCTCAAGTTATTAAAAAGGAAAACTTTGGTATAATTAAAATATTAAATTTTCTGATAATTATTTTTCAATACATAGAAAAGGAGTGGTAATATACAATTTTGATAATTGTATAAAAATCCTAATTTTGTAATTTTGGAGAAAAGGGGATGCGAGTGTATGGGAGCAGATGTAGTAACGCGGGAGCAAATGAAACATTCTTTAGATGATTGGTATCGTGTAATGTTGCAGCAAAACATAGAGAAAGCTACGGAAATGAAAGAGGAGATTGAAAGTAAGATTAGTGGGTTGGATGTGAATCAGGATGTATTGCTTTATCATGCGTTGTTGAATTTTAGATATGATGCATTAGTTGATTGGATTGGGGTTAGAGAAGATAGTTTTGATAAAGTGGAATCTTTTGAAATCCCGGCAGAAGGTTTTTTAGCTTATTATTATCACTTCTTTAAAGGGTTTCATTGCACATTAATTTCAAATTATAACGAAGCGAAAGAACAGTACGAACAAGCTGAGAAGTTATTGAAATATATTGCCGATCCGATAGAACATGCGGAGTTTAATTATCGGATGGGATATTTTTACTATCAAGTATATCAGCAAATGTTAGCTTTAGATTATATCAAAAAGGCGAAAGAAATATTTTGTGAACATAAAGGTTACGAAGGAAACGTGGCGTTGTGTCATAACTTCATAGGATTATGTTGTATTGATTTTAAACAGTTTGAGTTAGCGGAGGAAAGTTTTAATACCGCAATCCATTTACTTCAACAACATGATAAAGAAGAAAAACATATTTTAATGGTTAGAAGTAACTTAGGGTGGTTATATAGTAGTCAGAATTTATCAGATTTGGCAATTAGACATTTAAGTGAAGTGACTAAGAAAATGCCTAAGCATTTTAAAGCGATTTTTACTGAAGCAGAGGAAAATTATAAACTGGGCAAAATAGAAATTGCTAATAACTTAATAGAACTAGGGCTGAAAATTTGTAATGAGTTGCAAAATAAAGAATTTCAACATCGCTTTATGATATTGAAGGAATTAAATATTAATTCGAGTGCTAATGAGTTAGAGAAAGTAACTGTGGAAAGTATTTCGTATTTTGAAGAACACTCCCTTTTAGATTGTGTTAAGGAATACGCAGAAATATTAGCTTATAAATTTTATCAAGAAGAAAAACATGAAAAGGCTAGTAAATACTTTTATATTAGTAGCCAAGCTCGAAAAAAACTTTTAAAAGAAGGAGCGCTAAAATAAATGAAAAAAATTAATGTATTGATAGCAGGTTTAGTAATACTACTTTCATTAGGGCTTACTGCTTTTACAGAGTCTGAACAACATGCTTTAAATAGAGGTGATGGTGGCGGAGCACCAGCAAGACCAGACTACGTTAACATTGGCGACACAGGTGGAGCACCAGCAGATAATAGAGGCGACGGCGGAGTAAGCCAACTATAATAACAAAGAAAGGGACTTCAACATGAAGTCCCTTTTTCGATTTTCAGGTCATGTAGAGAAAAGAATTGACTTACTTTAAATATGTAACTATAATAGTTACAGAATAACCATTAGTAATAGAAATGAGTTATATTTTTTTAGTATAATTGTAACTGTTCTAGTTACAATTAAAAAGAGAACATAAAATAACCAAAAAATGTAAAAACTTTAAATAGCAACAAGAGAAAGGAGACGGGAACTTTGAAACGGTTTAAGTTTTATATGATTAGCGGTATTGTACTCGTTTTGTTAATTGTTTGTAACTTCGTTGATAAGCCGATTGCGAAGGTTGGAGAAGTGAAAGATACTGTTATGATGAAGCTGAATACGAAAGAAAGTATGGCGCAAATTGATGGGCAGACGATTTATTTTAAACAAATTGGTGAGGGAAAACCTCCGTTACTTATGCTGCACGGGTTTGGTGGTTCTTCTGATGGATTTAGTGATATTTATCCGGAACTTGCGAGAGATCATACGATTATTGCGGTTGATATTTTAGGGTTTGGGCGTTCTTCTAAGCCAGTTGATTTTCAGTATTCGTTTCCTGCGCAAGTGAATTTATATTATAAGTTAATGAAGAAGCTCGGATACGATCAGTTTGCGGTGCTCGGCCATTCAATGGGCGGAGAGATGTCCCTCAATTTAGCGTATTTATATCCGGATGCAGTGACGCATCTCGTTTTGGCGGATTCTACAGGGATAGAGTCTTTCCAGCAAAAAGAAAGTTATGAAGTACCAGCGCTATCGACGGACTTACAAACTGTAACTGAAATTGCGAAGTATAATAAAAATGAAGTGAAAAATAGTCGTGATGATAAAGAGCATTATGATCAGCTTACGAAAATGAGAGCGCGCCGCATTGCGATGGAAGCAGATAAAATTAAGGTACCGATTTTAATTATATGGGGACGACATGATAAGAGTGTTTCTTGGAAAAATGGTGAACTGTATCATGGGCTATTTGCGAATAGTACGTTTCATATTATTGAAAAAGGATACCACGCACCGTTTCGTCAGGAACCAATTGAGTTTATGGAATATGTACAAGCATTTTTCGCGAAGCATCCACAATAAAAATTTTAAGCATAAATCCACTTCTTTCCTCATAAAGTGGAACTAATAAGGCTTGTCTAAGGAAAGGAATGAAGTGATTTGGAAACTTTACCATGGTGGGTGTATCTTGTGATTGTCGGGATTGTACTAAGTGGCTACATGGTTTTATATACTTCGAAAAAAGAGCAAGATATGGATAATGAGTTTATCGAAAAAGAAGGCGAAGTGTATATGAAGCGCTTAGAAGAAGAGCGCGAGAAACGTAATCAGGATAGTGATAAAGATTCGGTATTGCTTTAATAGAAATTTTGAAAGGCTACCACCTAGTAGGATTTTACATCTAGGTGGTAGCCTTTTTTCTTCTGGGGGAGCAGTATATGTTCATCAAGCTAAGGTTATATTAGTTTAATTTTACATGTATAAGAGAGTCATCATAAACTTTTATTGATGGCATTTATATATATTTTTCCTCATAAGAATGGAACTAGCGGGGATTTTACTGGGGGGGATTAACAATGTATAGGGATGAAACTTCATTACATCCTGATACAGGGGTTACGTCTGTAATGTTTGTTGAGCGTTCATTAAATGAAATTCGTTTTTGGTCTAGAATCATGAAAGAGCATTCTTTTTTTCTTCGATTGGGATTTAGATGCGAGGATACTCAACTAATTGAAGAGGCTAATCAATTTTATCGATTGTTTGAACATATTGAACAAATAGCGCATTCCTATACAAATGAAACAGATCCTGAGCAAATAAAAAGATTTAATACAGAAGTACAACAAGCCGCGACTAATATTTGGGGATTTAAACGAAAAATTTTAGGATTAATTCTCACATGTAAATTGCCAGGACAAAATAACTTTCCACTTTTAGTTGACCATACAAGTAGGGAAGCGGATTATTTTAGAAAACGTTTAATACAATTAAATGAAGGTAAATTAGATGCTCTTCCTGATGCTATTATTAAAGAAAATGTTTTCTTTTTAAGGATAATGGCAGACCATGCTAAATTTATTGGCCATCTTCTTGATCCATCGGAAAGAAAGCTTGTAGATACAGCGCGGAATTTTAGCAATGATTTTGATGAATTGATGTATCAAGCAATTGACTTAGAATCTATGAAACCACAATCCCAAACAGCGCCTCTTTTAGATCAATTTTTAGATCAAAATCGCGTGTCGGTTGCATCTCTTCGGGATTTTAAGAAAACAGCACGTGATTTAATTGAGCAATGTAAAATAAAGAGTATCATTCATCCATTATTAGCAGACCATGTTTTCCGTGAAGCTGATAGATTTCTTGAAATCATTGATATGTATGATGTTCATCTTACAAATATTCAATCACAACCTAGATATTAGAAGATAAGGAAAGATAGTATCTTACTTTTGGTTGAGAAGTTAACAATTTATTGTTAGCTTCTTTTCTTTGTGATTAAAATTTTCTTTTCTTTTAGTAAATTTCCTTTTAAGGGCTAAATAAATTCCTTTGAGCAAATATGTAATTATTTGTAAAATTATATATATGGAAAGATTATGAATATATAGGAAATCTATGGATAGTAGATTTTAATAAATTATTCGAGGGAAATTTACTAATTAAGTATATTAACTTGTTTGCACTAAATTTTACAGGTTTTTTTAATAGTTTTAATTTCTTCATTATCTTTCCAGACGCTGTTCATACTATTATAAGATGAGAAATGAACAAAACGATAATGATAGGCATATGATGTAACTCCATAGTAACTGTAACCATCCAAAGCCCAACTCATACACTATGATGGAGGCTTTTTACTTCATAACCGGATGAAAAAGGAGTGTAATTATGAAGAAACGTACTGTTAATGAAGCGGGAGGGAATGTGCCACAACCAATCCGCAGCGACGGAGCAGGTGCGATTGATTCTGGACCTCGTAATGTTATGCGAGATATTCAAAATCCGAATATGCTTGTTCCGCCTATAACGGATGCAGGGTTAGTTCCTAACTTGAAGTTTTCATTCTCGGACACTTCTATGATTTTGAAACACGGCGGGTGGTCTCGGGAGATTACTGCTCGGGAACTACCAGTTTCGACGACGATTGCTGGGGTAAATATGAGCTTAACGGCCGGTGGAATACGAGAACTTCATTGGCATAAAGAAGCGGAATGGGCGTATATGCTTTTAGGACGGGCACGCATAACGGCTGTTGATCAAAATGGACGGAATTTTATTGCTGATGTTGGACCAGGTGATCTTTGGTATTTTCCGCCTGGTATTCCCCATTCCATTCAAGGATTGGAACATTGTGAATTTCTACTTGTTTTCGATGATGGACATTTTTCTGATTTATCTACTTTAGCTATTTCTGATTGGTTTGCGCATACGCCAAAAGAAGTGTTGTCGGCTAATTTTGGAGTACCTGAGAGTGCTTTTCATTCTATCCCTTCAGGTCAAGTTTATATTTATCAAGGAGAGGTGCCAGGTTCGCTTGAGAGTCAGGAAGTTCAATCACCGAAAGGGGAAGTTCCTTTAACATTTAAACATGAACTGTTAAAACAAAAGCCAATTAAGACTCCTGGTGGTAGCGTTCGAATTGTAGATTCTACAAATTTCCCTATTTCAAAAACGATTGCAGCAGCGCTCGTTGAGGTTGAGCCTGGTGGAATGAGAGAACTTCATTGGCACCCGAATAATGATGAATGGCAATATTATTTGACAGGAGAAGCGAGAATGACTGTGTTTCTTGGAAATGGTACCGCTCGTACATTTGATTATAGAGCTGGTGATGTCGGATATGTACCGTTTGCGACGGGGCATTATATTCAAAATATAGGTACCGAAACATTATGGTTTTTAGAGATGTTCAGAAGCAATCGTTTTGAAGACGTATCGTTAAATCAATGGATGGCACTGACTCCTAAAGAAATAGTGGAAAGTAATATACATGTTGGCCCGCAAGTAATGGATTCCCTGCGTAAGGAAAAGTGGCCTGTTGTGAAATATCCGGGTTTTTCATATAGTCCGAAAAATGATGAGTAAAAATGAAAATTTGCGTTATTCTTTCTGGAGACTGATAAGAAGGGATGGCGTATTTTTTATGCCTAATCTAGTCTTTATCCCGCTATTTGCCGGGCAGTAAGACCCACCTCAAAATTCAGCGGAATCAAAGAAGTTAGGTGGGGCGCGGGCTGTCCGTAAAAGCCCGATTAGTGAGGGCTGATTAAAGTTTCACTTTATTAGTATCCGTCCCTTGTATTATTGTTCGGGAAATTATTATTGGAGCATAGTATAGGGAAGATACATATAAAAGAGCGCCATTATAAGCTGTAACGTATAAGTTGTGCAGGAAATGCAACAATAACTCGCTTTACTCTTCATCATTTATTTGAACATAATGGGCATAGAGAGGTGATAAACACAGTATGATTTTTAGTGAGCGTTTAAAAGAAGAAAGGGAAAAAAGAAATTGGTCGCAAAATGATTTGGCTGAAAAACTTCATGTGAGCAGGCAATCTGTTTCGAAATGGGAGACGGGAAAGAACTATCTGAGCATTGAAATTATTATTCATTTAAGTGATCTGTTCGGTATTACAATTGATGAACTGCTAAGGAGTGATGAAGAATTGACGCAGAAAATAATTGAAGATAGTAAGCAATTGGCGTATCCAAAATGGAAGGTGTTTTTTGATAGTCTATTTATGATAGGAGTATTTTTGTTTATTGCAAAAATCGTTGTATGGATGCTAAATAAGTTTGCTGGAGCAAGTATTACAATTGTAGCAGATGCGCCATATGTAATGAATCTTTTGCCCCTTGTATTCATGATTATAGGTGGTATAGGTTCCGATAAGTTGAAGAAAATATATAAATAGAGGAAAGATTTGAAAGAAATCCCCAACACTGGCTGTTCTTTTCACTTAAATTGTGTACTATAAAGGATAGGATGACATAAAGAAGGGGACATTTAGAATGGAATTTCATGAACAGAAAATTTTGCCGGCAGTGAGGCAAATTAAAGATTTGGAAAAGCTATTACATAGTTCGTATGAATATATCGTTATTTTAGATATTCATGTCGGCCAATTGAAGAGTGTTATATCACTTGCGAAGCAATATTGTAAAAAGGTGTTTTTACATGTGGATTTAATTCATGGCTTGCAGAGTGATGGGCATGCGACGGAATATTTATGTCAGGAGTTTAGACCGTACGGGTTACTTTCGACAAAGGCCGGCGTAATTATGAAGGCGAAGCAAAAAGGTGTTGTGGCAATACAACGCATCTTTTTAATCGATTCGAGTGCGATGGAGAAGAGTTGCAATCTTTTAGATAAGACGAAACCGGATTATATTGAGGTGCTTCCAGGAGCAATGACGGATATTATCGCTGAAGTGAAAGAGCGTACTGGTGTACCGATTTTAGCAGGTGGTTTTATTCGTACTGTAGAAGATGTGGAAAGAGCTTTAAACGCTGGTGCGACAGCGATTACGACGTCAAAACGCGAACTATGGAAACATTACCAAAAAAAGTGACGAAAATGTGAAAAAATTCTGTTGACACCGCTTTCATAAGAGGTTAACATTATAGACAAGTTAATAAACGTGACGGAGAAAAGAAGAGATCCACATTTCATTGTTTCTATATAAATTTATATAGAAGCGTGCAAAGCTGTGGGTCTTTTTCTTTTGACAAAAACGAATGGCCATTCATTTTACCTCTATCACATTTGGAAGCGTTTAAATTGATTGTGGAGGGATACTATGTCAGCATTTTTAGGAGAGTTAATAGGGACTGCGTTGTTAATTGTACTTGGTGGCGGCGTTTGTGCTGGTGTAAGTTTAAAGAAATCGTTTGCGAAAGATTCAGGTTGGATTGTTATTACAATGGGCTGGGGCTTAGCAGTAGCGGTTGCAGCGTATGCGGTTGGATCAATTAGTGGGGCACATTTGAATCCAGCTTTAACGATAGGACTAGCATTTAAGGGAGCGTTCCCATGGAGTGACGTACCAGGTTATATCGTAGCACAAATGATTGGGGCAATTATTGGGGCAGTTATCGTATATTTACATTACTTACCACACTGGAAAGAAACAGAAGATCCAGGAACAAAGTTAGGCGTATTTGCAACAGGTCCAGCAATTCCGAACACATTTGCAAACCTTTTAAGTGAAATGATTGGAACATTCGTTTTAGTATTTGGTATATTAGCAATTGGTGCAAATAAATTTGCAGATGGTTTAAATCCATTTATCGTAGGTTTCTTAATCGTAAGTATTGGTTTATCATTAGGTGGAACAACAGGATACGCGATTAACCCGGCTCGTGATTTAGGTCCGCGTATCGCACACTTCTTCCTTCCGATTGCAGGAAAAGGCGGTTCAAACTGGAAGTATGCATGGATTCCAGTAGTTGGTCCAATTCTAGGTGGATCACTTGCAGGATTATTCCATCAAGTTGTATTTGAAGGAAAACAAAATGCAGCACTTATTTATGTGATTATCGCAACTGTGATTGTACTAGCAATCTCTTATATGACAAGTAAAAAAAGTGAAAGCAATACAAATAGTAGAAAAGTAGCATAGGGGGAAAACGATATGAAAAAATATATTCTTTCTTTAGACCAAGGAACAACTAGCTCACGCGCAATTCTTTTCAATAAAAAAGGTGAAATTGTTCATTCAGCTCAAAAAGAGTTTACACAACATTTTCCAAAGCCGGGCTGGGTAGAGCATAACGCACAAGAAATTTGGGGATCTATTTTAGCAGTTATCGCAACTTGCTTAAGCGAAGCAGATGTAAAACCAGAACAAATCGCTGGTATCGGTATTACGAACCAACGTGAAACAACGGTTGTATGGGATAAAACAACTAGTAAACCAATTTATAACGCAATCGTATGGCAATCTCGCCAAACAGCTGAAATTTGTGATGAGTTAAAAGAAAAAGGTTATAGCGAAATGGTTCGCGAAAAAACAGGTCTTTTAATTGATGCATACTTCTCTGGTACGAAAGTAAAGTGGATTTTAGATAACGTTGAAGGTGCAAGAGAGAAAGCTGAAAACGGCGATCTATTATTCGGAACAATTGATTCGTGGCTTGTATGGAAACTATCTGGTGGTAAAGCACATGTAACAGATTATTCAAACGCATCACGTACGTTAATGTTTAACATTCACGACTTACAGTGGGATGATGAGCTTCTAGACATGTTAACAATACCAAAGAGTATGCTTCCAGAAGTACGTCCATCATCTGAAATATATGGAGAAACAATTGATTACCACTTCTTCGGTCAAAATGTACCGATTGCAGGTGTAGCTGGTGACCAGCAAGCAGCATTATTTGGACAAGCTTGTTTCGGTGAAGGTATGGCGAAGAACACTTACGGAACTGGTTGCTTTATGTTAATGAACACAGGTGAAAAAGCAGTAGCTTCTGAGCACGGTCTATTAACAACAATTGCATGGGGAATAGATGGTAAAGTAAACTACGCATTAGAAGGAAGTATTTTCGTAGCAGGTTCTGCAATTCAGTGGTTACGCGACGGAATGCGCATGTTTAAAGATGCAAGTGAGAGTGAAGTATATGCTTCTCGCGTTGAATCAACTGACGGTGTATACATCGTACCAGCGTTCGTTGGACTAGGAACACCTTACTGGGATAGTGAAGTACGCGGCGCTATGTTTGGCGTAACACGCGGTACGACGAAAGAGCATTTCATTCGTGCAACGCTAGAATCTTTAGCTTACCAAACGAAAGATGTATTATGTGCAATGGAAGCAGATTCAGGTATTGAACTGAACACATTACGTGTTGATGGCGGAGCAGTTAAAAATAACTTCTTAATGAAGTTCCAAAGTGATATTCTAGATGTTCCTGTAGAGCGTCCAGTGATCAACGAAACAACGGCTCTAGGTGCAGCGTACTTAGCGGGTCTTGCGGTTGGATATTGGAAAAACCAAGATGAAATTAAATCACAGTGGCATATGGACAAACGCTTTGAACCAACGATGGAAGCGGAAACAAGCGAAGAGCTATATGCTGGATGGAAAAAGGCAATTGAAGCAACAAAAGCTTTCAAATAATCATAAACAGTGTTATAATGGTGACAAGTTAATAATTCGGTAGGAGATTTGGAGAGACCACAACGCGCTATAGAGGCGAAATCTATAGCGGAGTTTGTGGTCTCTTTTTTCGTTATCAAAGGGAGGAATTACCATGAAATTTTCAAGTAAACAACGTAAAGACGTATTAAACGGAGTAAATAAACAAGAGTTAGATGTGATCGTAATTGGTGGAGGTATTACTGGTTCTGGTATTGCATTAGATGGAGCAACACGCGGGTTATCAACAATTGTGTTTGAAATGCAGGACTTTGCAGCAGGTACATCAAGTCGTTCAACGAAGCTTGTACACGGTGGTCTACGTTATTTAAAACAACTTGAAGTGAAAATGGTAGCAGAGGTGGGTAAAGAGCGTGCGATCGTATATGAGAACGGTCCCCATGTAACAACACCAGAGTGGATGTTACTTCCGTTCCATACAGGCGGTACGTTCGGATCATTTAGTACATCAATTGGTCTTCGTGTATACGACTTCCTAGCAGGTGTAAAACGAAGCGAGCGCAGAAAGATGTTTAACCGTGAAGAAACATTAAATAAAGAGCCTCTTGTAAAAAAAGAAGGATTAAAAGGCGGCGGTTACTACGTAGAATATCGTACAGATGATGCGCGTCTTACAATTGAAGTAATGAAAGAAGCGATTGAGCATGGTGCGAAAGCTGTTAACTACGCAAAAGTAGACAGTTTCTTATATAAAGATGGAAAAGTATGCGGTGTACGTGTAATCGATTTACTAGACGGTGAAGTATATGAAGTTTACGGTAAGAAAATTGTAAACGCAGCTGGTCCTTGGGTAGATACACTTCGTGAAAAAGATAACTCGAAAAAAGGAAAAGTACTTCAGTTATCAAAAGGTGTTCACTTAGTAATTGATCAAAAACGTTTCCCACTCGGGCAAGCAATTTACTTCGATACACCAGATAAACGTATGGTGTTCGCGATTCCTCGCGGCGGAAAAACATACGTAGGTACAACGGATACGTTCTATGATAAAGACGCAGCTATACCACAAATGACAACAGAAGATCGCACATATATTATTAATGCGATTAACTACATGTTCCCAAGCGTGAAAATTACAGAGAAAGACATTGAATCAAGCTGGGCTGGTGTACGTCCGTTAATTTATGAAGAAGGTAAGAATGCATCTGAAATTTCTCGTAAAGATGAAATTTGGACTTCTGAATCTGGTTTAATTACAATCGCAGGTGGTAAATTAACAGGATACCGTAAAATGGCTGAAATGGTAGTAGATTACGTAACGAACTTACTACAAAAAGAAGGTCATAGCGCATATCCGAAGAGCGACACGAAACATATGCCGATCTCTGGTGGGCATGTAGATGGTTCACACGGATTCCCAGCATTCGTTGCGAAAAAAGCAGACGAAGGTACGAAATCTGGTTTAACGAAAGTACAAGCAGAAGAGTTCGCGAAATTCTACGGCTCTAACGTTGATGTACTGTTCGACTTAGCGAAAAAACATAAAGAAGAAGCGAAAGAATACAACATGCCGCTTGACGTTCTAATCCCGCTTGTATACGCAATGGATTACGAAATGACAGCAAAACCAGTTGACTTCTTCGTACGCCGCAGAGGCGCTGTATTCTTCAATATCCACTGGGTATACGAGTGGAAAGAAGCAGTAATCAACTACATGGCTGCGAAACTAGGCTGGAGCAAAGAAGAACAAATGAAATATACAGCTGAACTAGAAAAAGCATTAACAGACGCTGTAATTCCTGTAGATCAACAAGAACAGGCAGCTGCGTTAGCATAAAATAGAGAACCACCTGAAGGGAAGCCTTTAGGTGGTTTTTTCTTTTTTTATGGAATATTCTTCTAACTATATTGCGTAACGACATATGTTGTTATACGATGTATATAAGGTGGTGGTATTGTTGGATAAAGAAATCTTGAAGGGAAGTATAGATATTTTATTGCTTTCTATCATTGCAAAACGTGATACATACGGATACGAAATAGCTCAAAGTTTAAAGGATGCAAGTGAAGATTTGTATAGTATGGGACAGGGAACTTTGTATCCTGCTTTAAAGAGATTAGAGAAAAAGGAGTTTCTTGAATCTTATTGGAATGAATCTGAGAATGGGATGAAAAGGAAATTCTATACTATTACAGATAAAGGGAAAAAAGAATTGCAGAAGAAAGTGAACTCTTGGGAAAGTGTAACAGCATTAATTCAAGCTTGTCAGAAAGGAGTTATTTATGAGTGAATTTGATGAGTATATTAAGTCTATTTTAGCCTATTCAGAACTTAGTGATATTGAACAGGATGAGTTATTTCTAGAAATGTATGATCACTTGAACAGCTTGAAAGAAGAATATATGGAACAAGGTATGAATGAAAAAGAAGCGATTTATAAAGCGATTCAAAGTTTTGGAGAATCAAAAGTTATTGGCGTAGAGATTAATAAATCGGTATACGAAGTTCCTAGGCCATTAAAGGTGTTATCAAAAGTTTTATGTATTCCTTATATAATCATTTGTTTTATTGTCTTTTTAGGAACGTTTATTTCAACTTCTACATTTGACTCTGTTCGCAGTTTGACAGGTGGTGGGACTGTCTATCATCCCATTGAATTTTGGCAGCAATTTTTACATATATCTGATTTAGAAACGTTATTACAACTTTTTGGAATAACACTTTGGCAAGTTAAAGATTTTATTGCACATCCAGGTCCTTGGGGAAACTCAACTTATTGGTTAAGCGTTTTACAACATATAATATTAGTAGTTCCATTCGGATTTTTCGTTCCAGTGCTGATTAATAAAGTGACTAACTATAAGAAAGCTCGTAAGTGGTATGTTATGACCTTTCTTGTTTGGGAGATATTACATTTACTAACTTTGTCTGATGTTTTTGATGTGTGGCGGATTGCTATAAATATGCTCGGTGCGTCGGTAGGATATCTTTTATTTATAATCATAATGCAAATGGATAATAAATTTAGGGTTATGCGAAAGAAGATATTTGAAAATTAGCTCGCTATTCTGTAGTTTAAATTATACAAACTTAATTTGATGGTAATAGAGTATCGCTGAAAACATAGGTACTATATAGTGAGAGGATTTTTTATATTCGTAATAGGTGTTGTTCCTTGTTTAATCCTACTGTTATGAAGCGGGTACATAATCCGTCTTTATTGGTGCTATAAATGATGAGAGCGGCACAGCTGAACTAGAAAAAGTCTAGATCAACAAGAGCAAGCAGCTGCGTTAGCATAAAATAGAGAACCACCTGAAGGAGAGCCTTTAGGTGGTTTTTCTCTTGACTAAAAATAAATAAAATGTGTTACAATGATGATAGAGTATATAGTATGAATTTTGCATAAAATAAAAAAGACAGAAGCCTGAGAAACTTCTGCCTTGTGTAACCTAACTTGCTATTGTGGTGGTAGTAGGTGCGGTTATAAGACAATTACATTAACGTTTTAGCCGAGAACCGCCCTTACCTTTTCCACGAAGTAGGGTGGTTCTCGCTTTTTTGTATACAGAAATTAGCCACGGACCGACGTATCTTCTACCGATGATAACGCCAGTTCCGGTTAGGATACCGTACACTAATTTAATTACAAACATCGCGATCATTTTATCACCTCCCCCCTTTTTTCAAAATGGAAGAGATGATTACCACACCTACTAGTTATAGCTTATTAAGTTACATTTCCATTGTATTATGTTTTAAAATAGGGAACAAGACATATGGATAAAAATTCCTATCTTTAAGCAGAGCATAAGTATCAAGGGACAAGAAGCAAATAAATATACATAAAAAAACGGTATGGACATTACCATCCATATTTTTTTATGTATTTATAAAACTTTTCCATACAGTGCGTCGTCTAATATATGGGAAGGAGGAAATGATGTGGTGGATGAATTAACGATAGAAGCGTTTGAAATAGAAGATAAGGAGGACCTTATCGACGAAATAATGAACAAGTATGGACAAGAAGTCTTACAGCTTGTGTATTCGTATGTGAATAATAAAGAAATTGCGGAGGATTTAACGCAAGATATATTTGTGAAATGCTATAAATCTCTTCATACATATAAAGGGAATTCAAACTTAAAAACATGGCTATGGAGAATTGCGATTAATCATTGTAAGGACTATATAAAAAGTTGGTATAACAAAAAGGTAATCGTTACAGAGGATGAATCTGTGTATATTGGGGTTCAAAATGATAGTGTCGAACAAACTGTCATTCAAAATGCGGAGGATAGTAGGTTGGCTTTGGCAGTAATGAGTTTACCGATAAAATATCGAGAAGTCATTTATCTATTTTATTATGAAGAGTTATCAATTAAAGAGATTGCTACGGTAATAGACGTGAAAGAAAACACGATAAAAACGAGATTGAAAAAAGCGAAGGAGCTTTTGAAGGAAGGATTGGAGGAATAATCAAATGGAAGATCGATTAAAAGGCTTGCGAAAATCAATGGAGAACACAACGTTTAAACATTTGAGTTTTTCTGATCAACATCGAAAGCGGGTGCGCGAAAAAATCAAGCAATCATCCGAAAAGGAAGAAGATATCCTTTTAGCGGTGTTACAACTTCTTATGAATGAAAAAACAGGTTATGAATTGATGCAGTTGCTAAGAGGGAGAGGGATTCAAAAATTCGAAGGTGATGAAGGGTCTCTATACACTTTATTACATCGTTTAGAACAGAACCGCTTTATCCAATCTAGCTGGGATCACGCAGGAGCTAAATATTATCAATTAAATGATAAAGGAAACAAGATGTTGCGAAAGGTAGAGAAAAATGCTATGAAGGCGCGATTTATATTAAAAGGATTAGTACAGGAGTGAGAAAAAATTGAATAAAAAAGGGGAGCATTTTTTAAAAGAAGTTACGAACCATATAAAATCAAAAGAAGCGAAGGACTTGGTGGCAACAGAACTAGACTTTCACTTGAAACAGGCCAAGAATATGTGGGTAGAAAAAGGGTTAAGTGAGGAAGTTGCGGAAGATAAGGCCGTTGAACAAATGGGAAGTCCAATCAAGCTTGGCCAGGAACTTAATAAACTACATAAGCCAAAGGTTGATTGGTTCTTAATTGGTTTATTAGTGGCTGCGATGGGGCTAGGATTTTTGCCAGTTTTAGCTCTTGGACATGCTGACTTATTAATGAATAAGGTGATATTTGTAATTCTTGGTGTTACAACAGCGATTGGGATGATGCTATTTGATTATCGGAAGTTAGAGAGACTCGGGTGGCTGTTTTATACAATTGGTGTACTTATCTTGTTAATGATAAAGTGTTTTCCTACTGCTTTTTTGAATGGTGAGCCATTAATGAAAATTGGTTCCATCATAATTGACTGTCTAATGACAATACCATTCTTCCTTCTAGCCTGGGCTTCTTTTTTCAATAACAGTAGATTAAAGTTTATACATCTTCTCATGTTGTATTTATTTTCTTTATATTTATTTCTAACTACATCAACTCTTTTACCACTGTTCATCTATATCACGATGGTATTTGTTATGCTTTGGTGGAGTAAGCTAGGAAAGAAAACGGCATGGCTCATTACAATGTTACCGATTTGTTTCTTTATTATTAGGGATTTATTTTCCTGGTCTGCCGTAAAAGAATACCGGATAGCTAGAATTTTAGGGTTTTTAAACCCAGAGCATGATCAATGGTATTTACGTTTAAAAGAGGCAATGGCATCGGCAGGTTGGTTTGGTACATATGGAAATATAAAGTCTATCCCTGCTACTCATACTGATTTTGTATTTGCAAGTTTGACTTACTATTATGGATATGTGCTTGCGCTAGTTCTTGTCTTGATTCTTTCTCTTTTTGCAGTAAGAATAATGACCATATCTTATAAAATAAACGATCGATATGGTAAATTGCTGCTCGTTGGTGGAGTAACTCTTTTTGTATTCCATTTCATTTATAACGTGGGCATGATTTTAGGATTATTACCGCGTGCTTCTATATCATTACCTTTTATTAGTTATGGATTAACACCAACTGTATTTCATGCGCTTTTAATGGGGATTGTGTTAAGTGTATATCGACGTAAAGATATTCCTTTTAGAATGAGAAAAACACCTTGATGATTATCAAGGTGTTTTCGTTATAAGCTCAAAACTATCCGAATCAGCCCCAAGCACAAAAGGACTAACTTCGCCAACACTATAAAGTTGCAACTCATGCATTGCGCGCGTACAAGCGGTGTAGAACAATCTACGTACGCTCTCATCATTGTATACATCTTCAGAAGCATCATAAATAATAACAGCGTCAAATTCAATACCCTTCGCTAAATAAGCAGGGATCACGACAATACCTTGCTCATACTCGGCTGAGTTACTCTTCACGAGTTTAATATTCTCGATATGACGGAGTGCTTCGTATGCAGCGGCGCTTTCAGTTGCGGATTTACATATAATTGCGATCGTGTTGTGATTTTGTTTTTGTAGTTCAGCAACTTTAGCAGTAATATGCTCATGAAGTTCGCTGTAATCAGCTACTTTCGTCACTATAGGTTTCTCGCCGTCACGTTCAAAGGCGTGAATGTCTTTTCCTTCTGGTACGAGATTTCGTGTAAATTCAATAATCGGTTTTGTTGAGCGATAGCTACGAGTTAAGTTAATACCGTTCGTTTCATCTGGTCCGTATAAGTTAGTAAGTGTATTGAAATTAACTGTTTCACTTGCATGGGCAAATATTGCTTGGTTAAAGTCCCCGAGTACCGTCATTTTTGCGGCAGGGAAGAGACGTTTTAAAAACTCGAACTGGAACGGAGAGTAATCTTGTGCTTCATCTACGAGTACATGTTTAATCGATCTATTCGTTTGGAAGCCTTCAATTAATTCTTTTAAAAGTAAAAATGGAGTCGCATCCTCGTAATATAGATTTCCTTCATCGAGCATGTTCACTGTTAATGAGCAAATGTCATCCCATTCTTTCGGTTTTTCTCCAGTAACCCATGATGCATCTATGAAAAGTTGTTTATATATGCCTGTAAAATTGATAAAGCGCAATGTTTGAACGCCTTTACGAAGAGGCTTCAATTTTTTACGGACAATCATACGTCCGAGTACTTTCGTTTCTTTCTCATAATCATTAAAGGAGTTGTCGTCAAACTCGCCTTTTTTCTGCAAGTATTTATAAGCCTTTTGATATTCATCTTTACTAAGTAATTCAATTTCTTCTTCTACCCAAGGCTTTTTCAGTTCTGCTTTTTCAAGTGCATCTATTTGCTTATTTAGCCAATCCGTTAACTTCTCAATTCGACTATGGAAGCGGAGGGAGGAGTCGGTATTGTAAAATTGCTCTGTAATTTCTTTAGCAGAGGCAATCAGTTTTCCTCTAAATTTCATTCCTCTAAATAGCATGCCTGAAGTTTCAAGAGATTGTCTGTACGCTCTAATCATTTCGAAAAATTGAGTGGATGCTTTAAATCGGATGCTCGTATTTCTAATTTTGTAATTTGCGCTATTTGTTTCAGTTAGCATATATTCTAATTGTTCGTAAGGATCTTCCACATCAAATGACTTACTTAGTCTATGATTTAAATATTCTTGGAATGTTACTTGTTGCATATTTTCTTCACCGAGTTCAGGTAGTACGTTAGATACGTAGCTATTGAACATAGAGTTAGGGGAGAAGAGAATAATTTGATCCGCTTTTAGCCATTCGCGATATTTATATAGTAAGTAGGCGATTCGCTGCAGGGCAGCTGATGTTTTACCACTACCAGCAGCTCCTTGAACGATAAGGAGTCGGCCTTCATCGTGACGGATAATTTCATTTTGCTCACGCTGAATCGTAGCGACGATGCTCTGCATATGTTTGTTTGTACCTTTTCCGAGCGCTTGTTGCAGGATTTCATCACCGATTGTGAGGCTCGTATCGAACATGGAATCAATCTCGCCATTTTGAATAATGTATTGTAATTTTTTCTCCACATTACCGCGAATTACGCCGCCTGGTGTGTTGTATTCAGCCGGTCCTGGTGGATAGTCGTAATAAACACTTGAAATTGGGGCGCGCCAGTCATAAATAAGAAAGTTTTCTCCGCTTGCATCAGTAAGGGTAGAAACACCGATATAGATTTGTTCTGCGGCAGGTTCGCCTTCTTCAGTAAAATCGATGCGTCCGAAGTAAGGTGCTTTTTGCATACGTCGCAGCGCGGCAAGTCGATTAAAGGTGTGTTTATGGGTGATTTGTGTAACAGCTAGTGATTGAGCTTGTTGTCTTAAGTTGATAACTGTTTCAAGGTAATCATCAAAAGTATCTGTATTCACTTTAACGTCATCCCAGAAGTGTTTACGGATGTTGATTACTTCTGCCCGGCGTCTGCCAGTTTCGTTTTCCAGCTTATCAATTTGCTGCGTAATCGTTTCGATTACGGTATCCAATCGTTTTTGCTCTAGATCAAGTTTTTTGTTCATACGTAAGCACTCCTTTAAAAGTGAAAAATAGAGGTTGACTGAAGAAAGGTTTTGTTGTACAATTAAGATACGGATAAATACGTTCTGTGTGTTTTGGAAAACGTGTTTCTGTACTAATTTAACATAGTTTCTTAATTTAATCAATAATGATGAGATAAACCCTTGGTTCCACGCGTTGTGAATCAAGGTTTTTTTGTTTTTCTGTAAGAAAGAATTGTGATTTTACCGAGGATGATCTAAGTAAAGCGTAGAAAAAATCAGGAATAGGGGATACTGATGGAAAAATATTTTGAGGAAGCACATCGTTTTTGTTCTCGTAATAGAAAGCACTTAGAAAAGGATGTTATATGTGGTTGTTTTTATTGTTTAGAAATTTTCCATCCAGAAAAAATTACAGAGTGGTGGGATGATGATAACACAGCAGTTTGTCCGCATTGTGGGATTGACTCTATTATAGGGGAAAGTTCAGGATTTAGAATCACAGAAATGTTTTTAAGTGAAATGCATAAAAGATGGTTTTAGTTAAACGAATGACAAAATAAACTTTCGGTAACGAAGATAGTGTAAAACTAACTAAGATTTTACACTATCCATAAAATGAAAAAGACGTTATCCTTTCTATAGAATCGAAGAGTCAATCATGTAATTTCATTTACCCAATCTGTACACAATTTCCCCCTGGAAGAGGGGACATAAAAAAGCTCGGGCTTAGCCCGAGCTTTTCATTATTTCTT